>JANYEL010000116.1 GCA_025363155.1 Moraxellaceae bacterium | reverse complement strand
AGTAAGCATTCGATTGAACTGAAGCTCGACGTGATCAATCACTATCTGTCGGGTAAAGACGGTTATGGACTGACAGCAGAGCACTTTGGAGTACAAAAGTTCGATGTCATAAAATGGGTCACAGCCTACCAAACACATGGTGCAGCAAGCCTGATCAGGCGACGTGTAACCTACACACCAGAATTTAAAATATCCGTTATCCAGCACATGCAGCAGTACGATCTATCTCTGCTTGCCACCGCAGTCCATTTCAATATCCCAGCCTGCAGCTCTATTCTGCAATGGCAACGGCTTTATAATGCAGGTAACCTAACCGCATTAGCTCGAACGCCCACCATGAATAAGCCACTCTCTGCCTCAACCCCATCGTCAGATAGCACAACGCCCACGGATATACGCACCCGTGAAGAACTGTTAGATGCGCTGGAATACTTGGAAGCAGAGAACGCATACTTAAAAAAGTTGGACGCCTTAATTCGATCAAAGAGACAAGCGGCTACTGCGCTCAAGAAAAAGCGCAAGTCATCATCGAATTAAGGTCTGCCATTAAACTTGACCGTTTGCTACAAGTTTCTGGATTATCACGTAGTACCTTCTACTATTGGAGTAAGGCTCTGTGTCGGCCAGAGAAATATCATCGTGAGAAGAAAGCGATTTCCGAGATATACCACCAGCACAAAGGACGCTATGGCTATCGGCGTATCAACAGCATGATGAAACGGCAGGGCTATATGATTAACCATAAGACCGTACAACGTCTGATGCAGCAGCTCGGGCTGAGATCACTGGTACGAATTAAACGGTATAGATCATATCGAGGCAATGCGGGCAAGATCACAGAGAACCTACTGCAGCGCCAGTTCAAAGCAGATAAGCCCAATCAAAAGTGGGTCACGGACGTCACAGAGTTTAAGGTGGCTAATCAGAAGCTCTATCTATCGACGATACTTGATTTGTATAACGGCGAAATCATCGCGCACCAGATTACAGATCGTCCAGTGTATGGACTGGTTAAGGAGATGCTGGATAAGGGCATTGAACGATTAAAAGTTGGAGAAAAACCAATGTTGCACTCAGACCAAGGCTGGCAGTACCAGATGAAGGCATATCAGGAGGCACTGGAAAAGCATGGTATTCAGCAAAGTATGTCAAGAAAGGGCAACTGCTTGGATAATGCAGTGATGGAGAACTTCTTTGGATTATTGAAGACAGAGCTATATTATTTAGAGAAGTTTGAAAACACAGCACAACTCACTAAAGCGTTAGATGAATACATTCACTATTACAACCATGAACGCATTAAGCTAAAACTAAAAGGGCTGAGTCCTGTAGAGTACAGAACCCAACCCTTGTTAGCCGCTTAACAAACTGTCCAACTTTTGGGGTGCAGTTCACGATGAGGGCTTTTTTATGGCTGTATGCGTTGATCGTTAAAATAAAATGATTGAATTGAAGCGCGGCTTCACCCTAAAACAATACGAAGCGATAACGCAATTTGGGTTTGGGGTAATTTTAAAAGTAAAATCAAAATCAAACCCTCATAAACCCTACCCCTCATAAGTAAGACTTCAGCGCAAAAGCACTCACGATTTCTTTCCTCGCAGCTTCTCAACCATGCGTCTAAACCAATTCGACAGATCATCAAAATAAGTAAAGACTGACGGAATCACCAATAGACTCAAAATCGTCGAGGTAATTAAGCCGCCAATCACTGCAACCGCCATCGGTGATCGAAAACTTGGATCGGCAGAACCCAGTCCAATCGCAATCGGCAACATCCCTGCACCCATCGCAATCGTCGTCATAATGATCGGACGGGCGCGTTTATGACAGGCATCCAACAGTGCCTCAATCCGCGTCATATTGTGATCACGTCGAGCGACGATGGCATATTCCACCAGCAAAATAGAGTTCTTCGTGGCAATCCCCATCAGCATAATCAAACCAATCAGCGAGGGCATGGAAAAGCTTTTTTGTGCGATGAGCAACCCAACAAATGCACCACCGAGAGACAGCGGCAGCGCACACAGAATGGTTATCGGGTGCAGGAACTTTTTAAAGAGCAACACCAGCACAATATAAATACACAATACCCCTGTCAGCATCGCTAGACCAAAGCTGGCAAACAATTCACCCATCACTTCGGCGTCGCCAATCTCGATTACAGAAACACCCGGTGGAAGAGTTTGGATAGCAGGGAGTTTTCCTACTGCGGTTTTAACATCGCCGAGCGGCAAGCCCGATAATTCAATCTCAAAATTAACATTCCGCGAGCGATCATAGCGATCAATGATCGCAGGACCACTGTTCATCTCGATGGTAGCCACTTGCCCAAGCATGACTGGACCGTTTGCACTTGGCACATTAAGCCGCTCCAACACGCTGAGATCTTGCCGAGCAGCAGCATCCAATTGCACAACAATCGGTACTTGTCTCTGAGACAAATTAAGTTTTGGCAAAGAGACATCATAATCACCTAAGGTCGCAACTCTGAGTGTCTCGCCGATTGCAGAGCTGGTCACACCCAGATCTGCAGCACGGGCAAAGTCTGGATGAACAACGACTTCTGGACGGATCAAGCTGGCGCTAGATGCAACACTGCCTAAACCCTTGATGGTGCGGAGGTCTTTTTCAACTGCAATCGCTGCAGTTCGCAGTGCAACGGGGTCTTCACCCGTCAGCACCAGAATATATTTTTCCCCTGAACCCCCTAAACCGACTTTAGTACGCACACCTGGTAGCGCTTCGAGGGCGGTGCGAATGTTGTTTTCAATCGGCTGTTTCTTTGGACGTTCACCACGAGGATCAAGCAGTACCGTCAGTGTCGCTTTTCGCGTTTCAATAGTGCCACCACCTGCAAACGGATCGCTACCTGCCGAGCCTCCGCCAATGGTGGTATAAATGCTTTGCACATGATCAACTTTTGCAATCAACTGCCGCGCACGTTCAGCGGCTTGCTCAGTTTGTGCCAGTGTAGAGCCGGGTTGAAGCTCTAAATAAACCTGAGTTTGCGAATTGTCATCAGGCGGAATAAAACCTGTCGGCAACAGTGGAATGAGCATAATCGAGCCCACAAAGAACAAGGCAGCAGCGATGATCGTCTTGATACGATTATGCAATGACCATTCAGCAGCCTTGAGATATATCCGCATCCATGAGGGATCTTTATGAGGATTGACGATGGGTTTGAGAATATAGGCCGCCATCATCGGTGTGAGTACACGTGCCACTATCAGTGAGGCAAATACAGCAAGCGATGCCGTCCAACCAAATTGCTTAAAAAATTTCCCAGGGACACCACTCATGAATGCAGTAGGCAAAAACACAGCAATCAAGGTAAATGTCGTGGCAATTACCGCCAGCCCAATTTCATCAGCCGCCTCCATTGCCGCTTGATATGGTGTCTTGCCCATTCGCAAATGTCGGACGATATTCTCAATCTCGACAATGGCATCATCAACCAAGACTCCAATGACCAAAGATAACGCCAACAACGTGACGACGTTGATCGAAAAACCCATGTAGTGCATGCCAATGAACGCAGGAATCACCGACAACGGTAACGCCACCGCAGAGACAAAGGTTGCACGCCAATCACGCAGAAATAACCACACCACCAAAACCGCCAACAACGCACCTTCATACAGCAAATGCATTGAACCAACATACTCTTCGGCAGCAGGTTCGACAAAGTTAAACGCCTCATGCAACTCGATATCAGGATGCTCTGCTTTAAGTTCTTTAAGCGCGCTTTCTACGGCTGCGCCTACGGTCACTTCGCTTTCGCCACGACTGCGCGACACTTCAAAGCCAACAACGGTTTTACCATTTAACAGTGCGGTTGACCGTTGTTCAGCAATGGTATCTTTCACCGTTGCCACTTGGTCTAAACGAATTTTTCGACCATCACTGAGCATCAGCTCAAGCGCAGCAACTTCTTGTGCTGACTTGACAGTCGCAACGATGCGTACTGGCTGTTCACTTTTCCCCAAGTCTACGCGACCACCTGCGCTTTCACTTTGCACTTGGCGGAGTTGACGAGAAATATCGGCAGCAGTCGCACCCAATGCTTGCAGGCGTACTGGATCGAGAGCGACTTGAATCTCGCGATTAACGCCGCCGACACGATTGATTGCACCCACACCACGCACGGCCAATAGCTTACGACTGACATCATTGTCCACAAACCAGCTGAGTGCTTCGGCATCCATACGTTTGGAATCGATGGTAAATGCCAGTATGGGCTGTCCTGCCAAATCAACTTTAGTCACGATTGGATCGCGCACATCGGAAGGTAAATCAGAACGGATTCGTGACACCGCTGAGCGCACATCATCAACCGCTTCTTGCACTGGTTTTTCGAGGCGAAATTCCGCTGTGACTGTTACGGAACCATCTTGCACCTTGGTATAGATGTGTTTCAGACCTTGTATCGTGGCAATGGAATTTTCCAGTTTACGAGCGACTTCTGTCTCTAACTGCGCAGGCGCTGCCCCTGGCAATGCCGCAGAAACGGTTACTGTCGGTAAATCAATATCTGGGAAATTCTGAATTTTCATTGCCTTAAATGACAATAATCCTGCAAAAGTCAGCAGAACAAATAGCATTACAGCTGGGATTGGATTTTTAATCGACCACGTTGAGACATTAATCTGTGCCATTTGTGCGGCTCCTTATTTTGCCGCAACGGGTGATGATGAAGGTGACACAGGAGTGTCTGTTTTATCCTGATTTCCTTTTTCAGTACCTTGATTATTATCTGGGGCTAAACGCACCAGATCACCATCATTCAGAAATCCTGCACCAGAAGATACGATATTAGTATTAGGCTTTAGCGCAGAGAGAATTTCTAACCGATCACCCACTAATCGACCTGTATCCACTTTGATACGCTGCACATGCTGGTCTGAGCCAACAACAAAGATATAGTTAAAGCCGTCACGCAGCACAACGGCGGCTTGTGGCAAAGTCGTCGCATTGGAGTGATCCAATTGAAACTCGCCACGTGCATACATTCCTGCTTTGACGGGAGTATTCGCGGCTTGCATCACAGGAAGATCAACATAAACGAGTGCTGCGCGCGATTGTGGATTAACGGTTGGTGCAATCATGCGAACTCGCCCTTGCACAGGTGTACCGCCACTGGTGGTTGTAATTACCGCAGTATCACCAATCCGAATCTGGCTGAGTTCCGCCGATGTTACCTCTGCACGCCACTCCAATCGACCCTGACTGATCATCCGAAAAAGCTCAGTACCGCCATTCACCACTGCACCCACCGTTGCACTGCGCGCCGAAATAATTCCGTCATCAGGCGCAAGAACGGTGGTGAATTTCAACCGTAATTTTTGTGCATTTAGCGTGGCTTTTGCTGCGGCAATCTTCGCTTCCGCCGCTTTGGCATTTGTCATGTACAAGCTAATTTCTTGCTTACTCAGTGCGCCTTCTGCATCCAAGCCTTTTGCCCGTGCCGCATTCGCAAAATCCTGTGCAGCATGTGCCTGTGTTTCCAACAAATTTGCTTCAGCTTGAGCGACATCTGCTTGAATCGTTTCTGCTGCATAGGTCGCGAGCACTTGTCCTTTTTGAACACGATCACCGACATTCACTTTGACATCGGTTAGACGTAAACCATTAGATTCACTACCAATACTGGCTTCTTGCCATGCCGCAACATTACCATTGGCTGCCAATACTGTTGGCAACTGCATGATACGTGGTTGCACCGTGTTGACCGTTAATGCGGGTTTGGCAGTTGGCGTTGCTGTATTTGTGGACTTATCCTCAGATGCACTTGATGACTGAGGCCTGGAAGAAAATAGCGCACGGCTAATTAAAATCACCACAAGGATAAGGACGACTGCAATGATGATTTTCTTGATTTTGGCGCGTGGCATAGTTTCAATTCCCTTTTCCAAATGGTTCGTTTTCTTAGCAATATGTCATCCTAGACAAGTATATGAGTACATGTAAATTATTATTGTGAAAGTTTGTGTTTTTATGACATGACGAGTCATAAAAACACCATAAAAAAAGGAAAGCCGAAGCTTTCCTTTTTTACATCAAAATCATGCGCGAAAAATCATTCGCCCAAAATTCCAATCAATTTTGCTTTTACGTTTGCGATTTCATCCAAACCATTCAGCTTGTCATACGTCGGCGCATTTTCGCCTGACGCTGCACGTTGTTGGTAAAAACCAACCAACTGAGAGGTTTCTTTATGATAAGACACCAAACGCTTTTTGATCGTTTCCACTTCATCATCTGGACGCAGAACCAACGGCTCGCCAGTGACATCATCCACGCCTTCAACTTTAGGCGGATTATAAATCACATGGTAAATACGACCTGATGCAGCGTGTGAACGACGACCAGACAAACGTTTGATAATTTCTTCATCAGGCACATCGATTTCAATCACGTGATCAATCGTCACGCCAGCAGCTTCCATCGCTTCTGCTTGTGGAATCGTACGCGGGAAACCATCAAAAATACAACCATTTGCACAATCTGGTTGGCTAATGCGTTCTTTAACCAAGTTAATGATCAAATCATCAGATACAAGACCACCTGCATCCATAACGCTTTTTGCCTGAACACCCAGCGCACTACCTTCACGAATCGCAGCGCGCAACATGTCGCCTGTCGAAATTTGTGGGATACCATAGCGCTGATTAATGAGTTGAGCCTGTGTGCCCTTCCCTGCCCCTGGTGGTCCTAGCAAAATAATACGCATAATGTATCCTCTAATACCCTAAAAATAAAAACTAAATAACTGTCTAAAATAAAAACAAATTCAAATGACTAATACTATTTTTTAAACCAACACATTTTTTGTGGCACTACAATAGCGCTCAACTTACCTAGACTCAAGCCATTTTATCTAATGGCGAGTCACTTATCGGTCAAGTGCGAATTCTTGAGCGTTGTATTTACGATCAGTTTATCACGTGCTCGTTTAGCATCATTCATCGTCTGATCTAATTGTGCAATGATTTTCGGATCAACAGGCTTGCTGGGTGTTTCACGCGCTAAACGCAGCTGTTTCAACCGTTGTAGCCAATAAATCGCCTCATCATACTGCTGATTTCGATAAGTCGCCATCGACATGAGCAGCAATGCGCCCTCATGGTTTGGGTTTTGAATCAATATTCGCGACACAATATTTTGAGTCACGGCGGTCATTTTACCTTGTTCGCTCAGAAAACGCATCTGTGCATACAGCATTGCGACGTTATTATCTTCTGGTGCAAGACGATATGCATGGGCTAAAGATGCCAAAGCTGACACTAAATCATTTGCCGCCAGATAAAATTGCGATAAATTGAGCCAACGCTTAGCATCTAATGGATGCTTGTGGGCATTGACCTGCATCGCTTGCAGCAATTCAAAACCATGATTGGCATCTTCCATAGGAGGTTGCTTAATCTTACCCGTTATTAAATCATCAGCAACTTGAGAATATTGATCTTGGGCAGTCCAAAAATCTAATAGCGTTTGATGATTAGACGTTTTTTGTCCAGCCAAATAGAAATAGGCAGAAAATGCCAATATCGGAATCCATAAAAACACTAAGCCAATAACGATAAACGGTATCCGCGTTGTCGTGTTTTTTGACATCGGTGAATGATCAACATCATGCGCGGCTAATAACTGCCTCTCAAGGTCAACTTTTCGCCCCGAGTAATCTTCATGATCGATCAGAGATTTTTGATAATCCGTTTCTAGCTCGACTAAGCGCTCACGAAACACCGACACATTTAAATGGAGTAAATCCAAGCGAACGTTCGGACGACGAAGCCAAGGGAAGATCACGACAACACTTAACGCAAGCGTCAATGCAGTAGCGCAAATCACAAAGGTCAAATACGTGGAATTAGCGATCATCGCGCAACTCCTGTTTCGCACTTGGCTGCGACTCATCGTTTAACAACTGGTTTAATCGCCATGTTTCTTCGGAGCTCAATGGCGCTGTCGTAATAGTTCGGCGGCGCACACGTAAGAACCAAACCATTAATGCTAGGAATAATGTCAACGGCGGTGCAAACCACAACAACCACGTTGAGCTTTTGATTGGTGGTTTATAGCTAATAAAGTCACCGTATCGCGTAATCATGTATTGCCTAATTTGGTCATTAGACTGACCTTCTTTCACCAACTCATAAGTCTTGTGTTTTAGGTCCTGCGCGATCGGCGCATCAGAACCTGCGAGATTGGCATTCTGGCATTTAGGACAGCGAAACTCGTCGATTAAAGTACGATATTGCGTTTCTTGTGCAGAGCTTTCAAACGTCAAATCAGCCTCTGCCGCCTGCGTCGGTGAAGAAGCATTCACGCCAAAACTAAGCAAGCCAGACATCATTGCTAATAAAAGAGCCGCAGGCGTTATACGCATTGCCCTGCTCCTTTGTAAATGAGTCGATCTAAGCACGGTTTGAGTTGAGTCCGCCACACTTCATCATTAATCTCACCAAGGATATGCATTCGGATGCGATGATCTTGATCAATTACAAAACTTTCAGGTGCGCCTGTCACACCTAAATCAATCCCCAAATCACCTGTTGAATCTTGTAGGTTCAACACAAATGGATTCCCACGCTGTGTCAAATACGCAACCGCATCCGCAGGTTGATCTTTATAATTCACTCCAACCAACACAACGCCTTGTTGCTGCATCTTAAGCAAAAATGGTTGTTCAATCGCACAAGTTGGACACCATGAACCCCAGACATTAAGAATAAATGGTTTCGTTGGCAAACTAGCATTCGTCTGCAATTGACCATTGGTTAGGTTGAGTAAATTAAAGGTAGGCAAAATTTGATCTGTCGTAGCCTGTGGGACAATTTTTGGATCAACACCTAATCGCGTCCACAGCACTACAGCTAAGCCCATAAAAATGACTAATGGCAATAACCAAAGGAATTGCTTTCTTTTCATTCGGCTCATCGTGCTGTCTCAACAATCGGTTGTTGAATACCTGCTTTCTTCGCTAAACGATAGCGTTTGTCGCTCATTGCTAATATGCCGCCGAATGCCATTAACATCGCCCCGAGCCATAACCAACGCACAAAAGGTTTGCAATAAACGCGCACCGCCCATGCACCATTTTTATCGTTGCTATTTAATGGCTCACCCAATGCGATATATAAATCACGCAACACATTGCCATCAATCGCTGCTTCGGTCAGTGGGCTATTTTGTGCGATGTAAATGCGTTTCTCAGGATAGAGTTTGGCAATGAATTGGCCACTTTTATAAATACTAAACGTTGCCTTCGTCGCGTCAAAATTTGGACCTTGAATGCTTTGCAGCGAATCAAAGCTAAACTGATAATCTGCCAACTCAACTGTTTGACCTTGCTTCAACGCCACATCACGTTCAATGCTGGTATGCGTCGTCAGCGAGACGCCCATAATGAGCACCAGCAATCCAATATGGGCAAAGACCATTCCCGAATAACTGCGCGTTAAATTGATTAAACCTTTCCAATGACTTGAAGCATTACGGACTTTTTGCAAAACATCCCAAAGTAGCAAACCAAACACCCAAAGGCAAAGTGCCGCAGTCAGCCCAGTCATCAACGCGTGCTTTCCCGAGACTAATAACCATAGACCACAACCGACCAAAAGTGCAGTCACTGCCACAGCCATTACAGGTAAAATTAATGTCTGACGCACTCTCTCAGATTGCTGTTTCCACGCCGTTACTGGCGCAATCGCCATGAATACGAGCAACAACCACGTAAGCGGTACAAACAATGAATTGAAATAAGGCGCACCTACCGACACACGCCCCAACCCCAAAGCATCTGCAAGCAAAGGATAAAGTGTGCCGAGTAATACAACACTCGCAGCAGTGACTAAAATCAAATTATTAACGACCAATAAAGTCTCACGCGACCAAAGCGCATAACGACTTTCCGTTGTCAGCTTCCATCCGCGCAGTGCAAATAACAGTAAGCTCGCGCCGACAACTGTGACTAAGATTCCAAGAATAAATAACCCGCGAGAAGGGTCTGCCGCAAACGCATGTACCGAAGTCAGCACACCTGAACGTACTAAAAATGTGCCCAGTAAACTGAGTGCAAACGCCATGATCGCCAGCAGTACTGTCCATGCTTTAAAGATGCTACGCTTTTCACTGACGGCTAATGAATGCAGCAAAGCGGTCGCCGCTAGCCATGGCATAAACGACGCATTTTCCACGGGATCCCAAAACCACCAACCGCCCCACCCTAACTCGTAATACGCCCACCACGAACCCAGCGCAATTCCAACGGTTAGAAATGACCATGCCAATAATGCCCAAGGTCGAGACCAACGCGCCCATGCCGAATCCAGTCTTCCAGCCCATAACCCCGCCATCGCAAATGCAAAAGGTACAACCAGCCCGACATAACCCATGTACAACATTGGCGGATGCACGATTAATCCAAAGTCTTGAAGCAACGGATTTAAGTCAGCGCCATCGACAGGTAAAGCATCTACATTGTGAATAAATGGACTCGATGTCAGCACAATAAACGACAGCATAGCCACGGAGACCATGCCCATAATCGACAAAACTCGAGCGACCATTTCCAAAGGAAGCGCTCGATTAAACACTGATACTGCACCACCCCAAACAGCCAAAATGAGCGCCCAGAGCAATAGTGACCCTTCATGCCCACCCCAAACTGCAGACATTTGGTAATACCAAGGCAATAAACTATTCGAATGTTCAGCGACGTAAACCAAACTAAAATCATTGGTCAGGAAGGCACTCATTAAGCAAAAGAAACTGAACAGTAATGCCAGCATTTGCGCAAAAGCTAAAGAGGATGCTAGTTGCTGCCAGAGCGATTGGCGACACAATACACCGACCAATGGAATCACTGCCTGCAAGACAGCAACCATCAACGCAGCGATTAGTGCAAAAGAACCCAACTCACCTAACATAAACAACTTGCTCCAGAGCACATCTAATGATCAGAAAAACACTTCTGTAATCTCTTAAAACACCCGAACCATAATCACAAAAAAGCCCGCGATGATTTCAAGCGGGCTTTTTGCGAAGTCGTCACGTTATAAGGCGTTTTCGTTTATCAATGAAAACCGAAGATCAACTGAATAAAACCAGCAATCGCACCCGTAACACCACCCAATACAATCAGAATCCACTCATCCTCATGGAATGCAGGACGTAATAAATTCTGGAACTCTGGCGGCGTTAACTTCAATAAACGCTCATGGAAAATTTCATAGATTTTCTTTCCACGACTCTGATTTAACGAGACACTGGACACAGGCTTCATCGTCGCTTCGATTGATTTATCAATCATATCTGACTTCAGCTTAGCGTATTCAGTTGGACCGATACTCATCTGCAAAACCGTTCGCAGCAGCGGCGTTTCCATGACTAGATTGATATGGCGTTTGAGGATACGGCGCGTTTTATTCGCACGTGTACCGTACATCATTTCGCTCATAATACTTTTGATCGTAATCAAATCTTGCGTCACGACTTCAGCAAACACTGCGGAAACTTCTGGTTGACGGCGCATAAATGCACCTTGCCAAGCCAATGTTCCAATCTTTGGTAAAGTCGGCAGAATGAACGGAAAGCTTTTAGAAAATCTAAAGAACTGCGGGAACCGAATATGAATCGGCTCGATTGGATTAAAGACCATCCAAATCGCAATCCAGTTGGTCAGGAAGCCCCAAAGTGCCGCCCAAAACACAATCGTCCAATGCCATGGAACGACTAAGAAGATGACCATCTGGAATAAACCAAAGATCAAACCAATCAATGCACTGATGTGCCAAATGAAATTAATCTCTTTTTGCCCAACTTTCAGGAACATTTGTACCATCAGCAGACGGTCATTTTCCATTTTACGCACGATCATTTCACGCATGTCCACCAAGCTTTCGACATTAAAAGTCAGCTCAGTCACGATATCTAACATGACCGTTGGCATTTGTTTATGCGCTTGTTGATAGATGCGACGTTTCACCGAAAACGGCAAGTTCTCCCAAAGCGTTGGATTTCGCTCCAGCATCACTTCATCAATTAAATATTCGAGTTCTTCGGCAATATCATCACCGATCATCTTTGCCATTTCAGTCGGATCCATTGCATGGAAGAACTCCTGCAATGACCCGAGTTTCGACAATGTTTGATCTACAATGATGCCTGAAATTTTACCTGCCTTACGCGGCACAATGCCTTGCCAGCCTAGGGGAATTGGCCCTAAGCGGATCCCAAAAAACTTAATGGGATAAAACATCATGTTCAATGCCATCCACACATGCATCCATGTGACAATTGCCGCAACAGGTGCGATCGTCACATAAACCCAAAAGTGCTCGCCACTCAACACATCATTCAGGCGTTCAACGAGAATCTGCCAAACACTAGAAAACATGGTAAATCCTATTCGATTAGTCTAATTAACATTACTTTATTATCATGAGGTTTGAGTTTAACCATTGCAGATGTATAGACGATTACATTGCAGTGTCTGCCCCCTCACTTGTTACATCGGGCTTTAAAACAAGCCATAGCCCCAACTCAAGCCAAACATAATAATTGGCGTGATTTTTTGTTGATCCGCATTACCTTTTGAATCAGTTTGCGCGCCGCCAAGCGACACGCTTGCTGCGGTCAGACTCGTTCTATTCAAAAACAAATAGGACATTTCGATTGCCGCACCCAAACGGTTTTTACGTTCAGTACCGACGCTACTGTTTTCGATATGACCCGCGTAAGCACCGAAATAAATACCATCATTATTTTTTGTGCTTTCATAATTATATGGCATACGGAAGCCTACTTGTCCTGCAATATCTTTGCCATCAAAGAACTGACCGACTTTCGCGTAGACATGACCAAATCGTGTTGGTGCATCTGCATAAAAATGCAATAAAGAGTTAGTATCACCCACACCGACATACACCTGATGTAAGCCGTCGACGCGAGTATGATTAAAACCAAAATAATCAATCGTTGAGTCCATCGCGGAACCCGCGGCTGAACCTGCTGAACTCAGCATACTGCTCGATTTTGTTGGCGCTGCAGCTGGATCAACTTCCTCGGCATAAGCAAATGAAGTCGCGGCCAAACAACCGACAAGCACGAGTGCATTTATTGTAGAGGTAGAAACATGTGAAATAATGGATGTGTTTTTACTTTTCTTTGACATCATTACCTTGGACCCTACCATTGATTCCATGAGTTACCTCTCCATAATAGCTTTGTAATTAATCCGCTGTCTGCGACATTGCTCTAGATTTTCATCATTAATCTTGGGTTGAACAAGCAACCACGGTGCTATTATTTATCAATAGCCACGACTTTTGACGATACGATGGTCATACGAACGCTAACTTTAACAGAAAACACGCGGCTTTAAAGCACAAAAACTATCAATCACGTATTGCATGATCGCCAATCTTAAATTGAAGATGCGCTATTGGAGTTAAAGGTCAATGTTAATGCAAGAATTAAATCCTGATTAGATTACCCCGTTCGGCGAAAAATCAGCGTAAAAGAGAATCCCAATCAACGATTCAAACTCTTTGAATCATGATGCGTTCACTGAAAGTTGATTGTCAGCGCAAGCGCAGATCGTTACACTCGCAAGCTTTAGAGCTGTTTAATACAGGACTCTGTCACATCACCTGTTTTGCGACCGACCATGACGCGTTTTTCCCGAATCAAAAGACCCACCCCACTTAAAGACATTGCTGGCGAGCGCGATTTATTCCGTTCTCGTGTTTTCACGGCACTCATATTGGTTGTGGTTTGTTTTAGCATTCTTTTAGCGCGCTATGCCCATTTGCAAATCCAGCAATACGATCACTTTTCGACTGAATCCAATAAAAACCGAATCAAGCTGCAAGCCATCCCACCGACTCGTGGCTACATTTACGATCGCAACGGAATCTTACTTGCTGATAATCATCCGATTTTTACGGTGATGATCAACTTAGATGATATGAAAGATATCAAGCAAACGCTCACTCGCTTAACGCCTGTTTTAGATCTATCGCAAGAAGATATTGATCGTTTTACCGCACGCGCCGAGGTGACAGGTGCGCAGCTCAACCCGATTGCTCTGAAGATCGATTTAAACGAATCACAAATTGCGCGCTTTAGTGAACGTAAACAAGAATTTCCAGGTGTTTCGATTCAAACCAAAATGACGCGCTTCTACCCACATGGTGATTTATTTGCCCATGTCATTGGTTATGTCGGACGAATTAACGAAAAAGAACAGGCAAGCTTAGACAAGAATGCCTATGCAGGTACCGATCTCATCGGAAAAATTGGCATTGAAAAATACTATGAAGATTTACTGCACGGGATTCCTGGTTATCAATACATTGAGGCGAATGCACACGGCGAAGTGATTCGGCAACTTGGCAAAACCGATGCCAAACGTGGCGACGACCTCTATCTTTCTATCGATTACGGCCTGCAAAAAATTGCGCACGACCAGCTCGCAGGACGTCGTGGTGCTGTGGTTGCGATGAATCCTAAAACAGGGGAAATATTGGCATTTGTCAGTAACCCATCCTTTGATCCAAATCCATTTATCGCGGGTATTAAATCAGCCGCTTACACCGCATTACGGGATGATCCAGAACAACCTTTGTTTAACCGCGTTTTACAAGGACTCTATCCGCCGGGTTCGACAATCAAACCGATCGAAGGAATGGGCGGGATCAATTATGGACTCATTGATTGGACATCAAAAATTTACGATAGCGGTTCATTTCACCTCCCTGGCGACTCACACCAATTTCGTGATGATGTTAAAGGAGGACATGGAGTAGTTGATCTCGCAAAGTCCGTCGCGGCCTCATGTGATACCTTTTATTATGTTTTAGCCTATCGCCTTGGCATCGAGAGAATGCACGAATGGATGACCAAATTTGGTTTTGGCAGCAAAACAGGGATCGATTTACCTGGTGAAAAAAGCGGACTTTACCCATCACCACAATGGAAACGCGAAAAACGTCACGTCAAATGGATGGCTGGCGAGACTATTTCTTTGGGTATTGGTCAAGGCTACTTTCTAGCATCCCCGCTACAGCTCGCCAAGGCAACATCCATCGTTGCAAATCAGGGCCATATCGTGACGCCACATCTCTTGCTCACGAGCAAAGGTCAAAAGCCTTTTGAGATTCCAAATAAATCCGAGGGAACCATCGACTTTAAAGGGACTGCGGATGACTGGATCAATATGCGTGAAGCTATGGTTGGTGTCACCACGCATGGCACAGCAGCTCGGATTGGCTATGGCTTAAGAGGCTATCGGATTGCAGGAAAAACAGGTACGGCACAAGTTGTTGGCATTGCCCAAGGCAAAAAATACAATGCATCCGCAATGTCAAAACGTCAGCACGACCATGCTTTATTCACGGCTTTCGCCCCTGCTGATGATCCTCAGATCACCATCTCAATTATTGTTGAAAATGGTGGATTTGGCGCATCCGTAGCCGCACCGATCGCACGTGTCATGTTTGATTATTATTTACTACAGCGCGCTAAAAACCCGATCAAACCCGAACCACTCCCTGTCGACAATGGACTCATGACTGCTGGACAACCAATTCATGAAGTGAGTGCGGTCACAACAACTCCGCCTAAAACAGTACCTGCACCTATTAAGATCGACGATGCTCAGGACTAATTCGAGATGAATCAACTTCGTATTATTGGTGGCGCGTGGAAACGTCGCATCATCCGCTTTGAAGGTATAGATGGATTACGACCAACGCCTGATCGTGTCCGTGAAACACTGTTTAACTGGCTCATGTGGGATGTGGCAGGACGCCGCGTACTCGATGTTTGTGCAGGCAGTGGCGCACTTGGACTGGAAGCTTTATCACGAGGCGCAGTGCATTGCACGCTGATTGAGCCCAATAAAAAACAAGCCGTTCAATTGCAGAAAACGCTCGTTGAACTTCAAACAGATGCTGGGAAAATTTTGAATCTTACAGCTCAAACAGCCGTTAATAAAGTTGAAGGCACATTTGATCTATTATTTTTAGATCCGCCCTACTCGCTGAATTTATGGGCAGAATTAGCACAGCTCTATGACGGCAAACTGAATGAACGCGCATTGATTTATGTCGAAGCTGATCGCGCCTTTGATACGCTCAGCCTGCCTGCACATTGGGAATTGAAGAAACAAACGAAAGCTGGAAGTGTTGTTGCTGGATTGTTTGAAAGGAATGCGATTTAATTTTCCGGTACGTTTACTCTGAAGTCTTCCCCTTGAGAAGCACTGCTTCGCAAGACGAAGCGCAGCGTAGTAGGGAAGATTTAGATAGGGGTGTTTTTGATTTTAGCTAACTAAAAAACCACCCCCATCCCAGCCTTCCCCTTGAAGGGGAAGGAGCAAAAAAAACTAATCAATAATACGGAAAACCTTCCGCCATCGACAATCCATCCTTACGCTCTTCTTCCACAATCTGACGCGCCACAAACATAATCAACTGACGCAACCAACGATGCGCTGGATGATGATGCAACAACGGCCCCCAAGCCATTTTCAGTTCAAACTCAGGAATGTAGAACGGCGGATCTTTGATAACAACGCGCGGATGTTCGCCATTCAAACGCGCAACACGCGTCGGTAAAGTCGCGATCAAATCAGCATTCGCCGCAATCAAACCCGGGGTTTGGTAATGACGAGTAAAAATACTGATCTTACGTTTCTGCCCAATCCGCTCAAGCGCCTGATCAATCCAACCCAAACCACCTGATTTTTCAGGATTCACACCAAAACCCACACCCATCCCTGTTTTGCTCACCCAGATATGCTGCGCTTCTAAATAGCTTTTCAAATTGAACTGCTCAAGACTTGGGCTTTTATGATTCAACAAACAGCTAAAGCTATCGCGCCAGACCAACACCTGATGGAAACTCTGCGGAATTTCATTAAAGCGATTGATCGCCAAATCGACTTTGCCCTGCTCCATATCGCGATACGACACATCGGATGGCGTAAGAAAATCGAGTACCACATTCGGTGCTTCGGAACGCATCGCTTTAACTAGACGCGGAACCAATGTCGCTTCTGCATAATCGCTAGTCATGATGCGGAAAACACGAGCACTGGTATACGGACGGAATTCGGTACGCGGCTCTAAAATCTGAGATAAATCAGCGAGTGCCTCACGAATTAGCGGCTGTAATTCCAATGCTCTTTCAGTCGGCGTCATGCCTTCAGATGAACGAATAAGCAGCGGATCATTGAACAAAGTACGCAAGCGACGTAAAATGTTGCTCATCGCGGGTTGAGTGACACCCAATTGCTCGGCTGCGCGTGTGACATTTTTTTCTCTTAATAAAACATCAAGATAGATGAGAAGATTTAAATCAACACGCTCAAGATTCATGAAATAAATACCGAAGATTAAACTGATAAATTAGCTAAATTATGCCATAAAAAGTAGAATCGCCCAACAAGATCTGTATAAGGTTTTCTTTTATTCTTCATTCGATCAGCTTATTATCCGCACACGTAGATTTCTTATCCCGAACATCTACTATTGATAAGTTAATCGAAGCTCTCATCAGAGCAACAGTATTCAAGAAAATTTGCGATTTACGCTATTTCAAATCCCTCTACCTCCAGATAGGAAGATGTCATGACAAATTACAGCAATGCGATTGATACAATCCGCGAATTAAAAGCGAAATTCGGTAGCACTTGGGCAGATATCAGCCCTGAAGATGCAGCGCGTATGCAAATGCAAAACCGTTTCAAAACTGGTTTAGACATTGCTAAATACACCGCTGCGATCATGCGTAAAGATATGGCTGACTATGATGCTGATTCTAGCAAATACACCCAGTCTTTAGGTTGCTGGCATGGTTTCATCGCGCAACAAAAAATGATCGCGAACAAAAAATACTTCGGTACAACTGACAAAAAATACATCTACCTGTCAGGTTGGATGGTTGCAGCACTTCGTTCAGAATTTGGTCCATTACCAGACCAATCAATGCACGAAAAAACTTCTGTTCCTGCATTGATCGAAGAAATCTACACATTCTTGCGCCAAGCTGATGCGAAAGAAATGAACGACTTGTTCCGTGCGCTGAAAAAAGCAAATGCAGCTGGCGACACAGCAACTGCAGCTAAAATCACTGCACAAATCGACGGTTTCGAAACTCACGTTGTTCCAATCATTGCGGACATCGATGCTGGTTTTGGTAACGACGAAGCAACATACTTACTTGCTAAGAAAATGATCGAAGCAGGTGCTTGTGCACTTCAAATCGAAAACCAAGTTTCTGATGCGAAACAATGTGGTCACCAAGCTGGTAAAGTCACTGTACCGCATGAAGACTTCATCGCTAAGATCCATGCATTGCGTTATGCATTCTTAGAAATGGGCGTTGAAGACGGCGTTATCGTTGCGCGTACTGATTCTGAAGGCGCTGACTTGACTCAAAAAATCCCTGTTTCTACAGTTAAAGGTGATTTGGCTTCTCAATACATCAGCTACTTAGACACCGTTGAAATCGACATCGCTGATGCGCAAGACGACGAAGTTCTAATCAAGCGTGACGGCAAGTTGCATCGTCCAAAACGTTTGGCTTCTGGCTTGTTCCAGTTCCGTGCAGACACACAAATCGACCGCGTTGTGCTTGACTGCGTAAGCAGCTTGCAAAACGGTGCTGACTTGCTCTGGATCGAAACTGCAACACCAAACGTTGCTGAAATCGCTGACATGGTTAACCGTGTTAAACAAACGATTCCAAATGCTAAGCTGGTTTACAACAACAGCCCATCATTCAACTGGACTCTGAACTTCCGTCAACAAGCATACGACGCAATGGTTGCTGCTGGTAAAGACGTATCTGCATACGACCGCGCTAAGTTGATGAGCGTTGACTATGATGCGACTGAATTGGCACAAGTTGCTGACGAACGTATCCGTACGTTCCAAGCTGACTCATCACGTGAAGCGGGTATTTTCCATCACTTGATCACTCTGCCTACTTACCACACTGCTGCTCTGTCTACTCATGAGCTTGCAAAAGGTTACTT
>JANYEL010000094.1 GCA_025363155.1 Moraxellaceae bacterium | reverse complement strand
CTTCCGTTTAGACCCATTCGTCACTCAATGGCTTAAAACCAAACCAGCTGATGTCAATTTCGTTCGCACGCCTGCAGCGTTGAATCCTGTTTGGGAACAAAGTGCGCGCGGCTTCTATGCATTAGAGCTGATGGGACAAGTTGAAAAAGTACATCCCGCTGTGTTCAGCGCAATCCACAACCCAATGCAACCAAAAATGATCTTCAGCCAAAGCGATCAAGCATCATTCCTAGCCAGCCAAGGTGTTGATGTATCGAAATTTAATGGCTTATTTAACTCATTTGCTGTGACCGGAAAAGTAGCCCAATCGAAAAAACTGGCGATGCAATACCAACTTGAAGGTGTACCTGCTTTGGTTGTGAACGGCAAATATGTCGTATCAGGTGAAGATGGCAAAGCACTGCAAATTGTAAGCTTCCTTGTTGATAAAGAACGTAAAGCTGGTGCAGTTAAGAAATAAGCTGGATCAGTCAATAAAAAAGCCGCTTACTCAAATGTGAGCGGCTTTTTTTATGATGAATAATATTTAGAATGAAAAACTTAATAGCGCATGGCGCGTGTCGAAATGCGCAGTATTGGCATACAATCTCACTTTACCAGGCTCAGTGATCTATAAATAATAAAAAATCCTACAGGTTATTTTAAGTTTTAGTGATAACTAAATCAGGCTTACTTTCCCAATTCGATACGCCGCGATTGAGTAGTTGCGCTTGCCGGGTTGCCCGCTGAATGAATTGTTCTTTTTTATCCGCCAAGGGTGTTTCTTCATCGAATAGCGGTAAGGTAATCCATGACATTGCCCAAGAAAACGATAAATTCACCAAAATCTCGGAAACAATACTTAAATCTTGCAGTTCAAGTGATTTAAATGCAGGAAGCTTTTGCAAATCTTCTGCCATATCAACAGAGAAGAAACGGACTTCTTTATCAATCGCTCGGCGCACTACAACCGAAGCGCCCCAGCGCTCACGAACCAGAAATGCCCAATAATTGGGTTGCTTATCAATCGCCGTAAAAAAACGCTCAACACTGCCCCGCGTGGTTGATGCTGTGGATTGCGCGGTGCTTGCGGACAAAGCAAAACCCTCGCGCAAACTCATGCGTAATCGATGTAATGTGCCTGACACATAATCCACTAAGTCTGCGCCGAGCTCATCCATATCTTGGAAATGACGATAAAACGCCGTCGGCACTAGTCCCGCCTCACGTGCGACTTCACGCAAACTAATCGTACCGAAAGACCGCCCACCCTCACTACTCAGCGTCAATGCAGCATCAAGCAAAGCTTGTCTGCTTTGTTGCTTGCGCTCGTCGCGTAAAGACATAGGCGATTCATCCAACCATTAAAAAACGAATAAATAATAAAAAACAACGAATAAAGCAGTGCAACAGAATTGAAGGATTCGAGTTTAACAAATTCACACGCGTGCTAAAAATTAATTTAACAAAATTTCAGTGTACAAGTGTTGACTAAAATAAAATATCGGGTATATTTGTGTACAAGTGTTCACAAAGATTACAACCGTACACAAATGTTACATACGCTCACTTAACCGAATTCGTTTTAAACCTGATTAACTTTTTCAAACCATATATGCGGCAATACGACCACACCATATGGTAAGCCAGCAGAGGATTGACACATGCAAGCCACACTAACAACAAATACATTCAGTGCAAAACCAAATGTCTATAAACCACATTGGGTGCGTGAAGATTTCGTCGACTTCGTTTTGGAGCGTGTTAATCCATTATGGACAATGACTCGCACCATGGCGCGTGTTGAAAATATCGAATACATCGAAGACGACATGGTCAAAATTACGTTGTCGACCAATCACTTCCTGAATCGCACGTTCAAAACGTATCAAGCGGGTCAATATATTATTGTGACCACAACGATCGCTGGCGTCCGTCAACAACGTGCATACAGCTTAGTCAGCACACCAGAACAATATTCTAAAGACGGCAAATTGGTGATTGGTGTAAAAAGACAAGGTCGTGTATCCAACTACCTCGCTAAACAAGCAAAAATTGGCGATGTGTTAGAGATCACTCCAGCATCAGGTTCATTTGTATTGAACTCAACGGCTAACCCAAGTTTGTTTATCTCTGCAGGTAGCGGGATTACCCCGATCGTGCCAATGATTCAAAACGCACTGGAAGGTTCAAAACTGCCTGTCACTTTGATCTATTACTCACGTGATCCAGCATTCCGCAAAGAATTGGAAACATTAGCGACAAAACATAGTCACTTTTCACTCAACATCATTGTCGATTCAGCTGAAAAACCAGCCTACTTTGATAGTGAAACGCTTGATCGCCTCTGCCCTGATGCCGCAAACCGTGACACCTATGTTTGTGCTGCACCTGGCCTCATGAAAGCATCACGCGAAATTTGGGCAGATCGTGGTTGGTCGGAAAAAATGCGTCAAGAAAGCTTTTTGCCAATCAAAATTGACGAAACCGCCGAAGCACAAAACGTGAATTTCCGTCGCAGCCAGCGTGAATTTGAAGCGAAAGGTAATTTGCTCGCTTCTGCTGAAGCCGCTGGACTGACGCCTGCGTATGGCTGCCGTATGGGTGTGTGTAATGCCTGTGTGTGTACCAAAGTTTCAGGTGCGGTTCGCAACCAGATCACGGGCGAAATTAATGATCAAAACAACGTCCAGATCAAGCTTTGTGTAAATGCAGCAATTAGTGAAGTTGTGATTGATCTGTAAAAACTGATTTAAAAAAACACATTCAACGAATACAGCAAATTAAGAGAGAATAATCATGAGTACGAATCTACCAGCAACACTTTTCGTTAAAAAAAGCCGCGTTCTTTCACCTGCGGAAATAGCAGAATTTGGTCGTCGTATCGACGCACTGCGTGATGCGACGCGCGCCAAAATCGGCGAACAAGATTCTAAATACATCTACCGCGTTCGTGACTTCGTGCGTTATACCGAAATCGCAAGTCGCACAATGCTGATGTTTGGCGGTTGGATTCCACCGATATGGTTACTCGGTTCTACCATGCTCGGCGTATCGAAGATCGTTGAAAACATGGAACTCGGTCATAACGTTATGCACGGTCAATATGACTGGATGAACGATCCAAGCATGAACGGCTCGAACTACGACTGGGATACCGTGTGTTCAGGCGAAGATTGGAAACACACCCATAACTTCATGCATCACACTTATACCAATGTTTTGGGCAAAGACCACGACATCGGCTATGGTTTATTGCGCATGACCAAAGAACAAGATTGGGAGCCACGTTTCCTCGCAAATTTACCTGCAGCGTTCTTCCTGATGATGACGTTCCAATGGTCATTGGCATTGCAAAACCTGCATCTTGAAGATGCCATGTCAGGCAAAATTTCTTGGAAAGAGGCGTGGTCACATGCAGGTAGCTTTAAGAAAAAAGCGACTCGTCAATTTTTGAAAGATTATGTATTGTTCCCTGTGGTTGCAGGTCCAATGTTGTTGCCAGTACTTGCAGGTAATATCACTGCAAACATCATCCGTAATATCTGGACGTTCTCGATCATTTTCTGTGGTCACTTCACTGAAGATGCTGAAATGTTTGAAGACAACTTGGATAAAGAAACCAAAGCAGAATGGTACTTGCGTCAATTAAAAGGTTCGAGCAACTTAACTGGCGGTAAGATTTTCCACTTCTTGTCAGGAAATTTGAGCCATCAAATCGAACATCACATGTTCCCTGACATGCCAGCCAATCGTTATCAAGAAATGGCAACAGAAGTGCAAGCGATCTGTGCTGAATTTGGCCAACACTACAACACAGGTAGCTTCACTAAACAAATGTCGGGTGTCGTGAAACGTATCGCGATTCATTCATTGCCGAACGAAACTGTACATAATATCCGCACAAACCTGAATCGCAATGCTGAGAAAGGTGGTTTGACAGGTATGGTATTTAAGCGTCTGGCAAAAGCGGCTGAGTTTTCACCGCTGTAAGTACACACCGATAAAATCTTTTTGATTTCTGCCACTGCTTGATTAACCTTGAGCAGTGGTTTTTTTATGTGCGTCCATTCATTCTACGAAGGGGTACGAAGTTCAAAGCCGTTGGGCCAAAGGGTTGTTGCGGCAAAACCATTGGACAGTTCTTGGATACGCGAATGCCTTTTAAAAATGAACGTCGTATCAAACCCGCAGCATTCGCTCGCGAAATTCTTTTTTGGTGACGCGCTGCGCCACTTATCTTCCGAACCCACCCTCTAAATGGAAGAAAACCTTCGGTGGTATTTCTAATCGCATCAACCGCTTGCTCATCCAGCTCGTCGACAGCTCTTTCATACATCGTTGGATCACTCAAATGACCTTTCTGATCTGTTCCAAGCGCAACATCTAATTCATAAATACTAGTACCTAGTGCCTCACAGCTCTGATCGTTCGGGACAAGATAAGGCGCAATTTCTGCTTCAACCAAGACGGATGGAATGCCTTTTTGAATGAGATTTAAATCATGAAAGGGCGCTTCTACAGCATCAATATATTTCGACTGTTTCTGGTGTACAACACAACCCGTCAATGACAAAGCAAGCAAAATCAGCGTTGAATGACGCAGACCCTGAAGCAATGTATATTGTTTATATATCTGCATTTTATTCCACAGTGACATCCTGTCACTCTCCATTGGATCGCAGTATCATTCGTTTTTTATGCATTCATCTCATAAGACTATAAATTCAGCGTTTAAAACATGCGTTTTTCGTTATTTCTTATTGGTTTGAACGTTTCTTTGGTAACAAGTTATTTTAATTACTTTATAAATCTGTAGTCTGGATACGTAAATATGCCTGCGCATCACCCCACTGCGACGCAATCGACGTAACTGAATAATCACACTTACTGAATTTCACGCCTCGCTGTCGCCGCCGTTTTGTCATTCATCGTTTAACGCGCACTCCGCATTTTTAGGTGTTGTTTTACAACGAACATTCTTAAGTAAATGCATCATTTCTTTATCGTAGGTGCCTTCTTTGGTCATCTCTATTCGAGTGCTACGCATGAGCGCCAGATTACTTTGCTGATCGACTAGCGATAAATTAACCCAGTACTTATCATCAATGAGTTTTTCAGAGTTATCTATAAATCGGTATGCAGTACCAATCTGAGAATAGACATATTCTCGAATCTTTTGACCGACCGCTGGATTCGGTAATTTGTTCTTATGCACGATAAATGCGGCAGTGATTTGTGCCATGCGGAAACGAATCACACCGCCTTTAACACTACCACCTGCTGCTGCCATCCCTGTGGCAAGTTCAAAGGGTTTAAACGCGACGGCTGGCACACTGAGCACATTCACTTTATGAGTATTAAATGCAGTCGAAATGGTCGCCAGATTCACAGTCACAGGTTGTGCCCCGACTTTCTGTGCCAGTTTACTGATTGACTGTTCGAGATTAAGTACCGCAACTTTGCTACCTTTTACTTTACTGATTGTGTTAATCCGGCGATCATCCACCATCATATAAGCTGCACCGATCGGAATGATCCCTAACACCTCGTATCCACCTTGTGTCATTTTGGGTGCTAAGGTCTCACTCGATAGCACTTGCAAAGCCAAACTTAAATCCTTATTCGTGACTAATGCACCGACCGCATCCAAACTCCCCGTGAATGAATTAAATTGACGCGCCCGTAAATTACTCATGATGGCAGCATCGCAAGGACCTGCCTCAAAGTCTTTCACTAAAAGTGCTTCACTGGTATAGATTTTAATTTCGATGGGCTTGTTCAAACCAAAGCGTGGCGCTTGGAGCACATAGTCTTTGGCATAGCCATATGCATAGCCGTTTTGGCCAGTGGGATCAAAGATGCACAGCATCACTTTATTTTCGGCAGCATAAGCAGCGTTCAAACTCAGTCCCAAAAACAGGGCGGCGGTTATCATTTTTCTCATGAAAACTTCCTTATTCACGACGGTTATCTAATCTGATTAAAACACATCCCACGTTCACATGGCATCGTTGTATTTATTCTTCTTATATTAATAAAACGACGTCATTTCCAACTCTGGTGCAGTAGTAGCATTCGATGAATGCCTGAATCAGTGGCACAGGCATATCCGCCATGTTAGGGTATAGGCAACTTAAAAATACAACTAGATGACTATGAATACTTCCACTAAAAAATCCACGACAAACCATTCGCGCTTACCTGACGATTTAAAATTAGAGATTGAAGGCCTTGGAGGCATATCCATGGATGATGTCAAAGTTCATTACAACGCTAGCGCGCCAGCACAGTTAAATGCACATGAATATGCGCAAGGAGTCGAGATTCATTTGGCTCAGGGGGAGGAGAAACATTTGCCGCATGAAGCTTGGCATGTCGTTAAACAAACGCAAGGAAGAGTACAGCCAACTATGCAGATGGAAGGTAGTCTTGATATTAATGATAATACTGAGCTGGAGAAAGAAGGTGATGTGATGGGTGCGCAGGCAGCCAGTGGATTGGTTTTGTAGGCTGGGTTTAAACCCATAATCGTCAATATTTGAAAGACCTGATATATTAATATAGTGCAATGCGCTTTGTTTTATTGCATCTTACTTGCTATTTATGTTTTCTTAGGCGGACATATAAATGCTTATGATCGTTCGTTGATTTTCTTTCTTCAACTTCAAAAATTTTTTCGTATTTTTTTACAAAATCACTAACTTTTTTGCAGCCATAATTTCTTGGATCAAAATCAGTCTGTAATAACTTCCATTGCGAACCGAAAGCAGCAACTGTAATCCAATCAGAATCCTGATTATCAAAGATTTGTTTGATTTTATCTAATGGAATACTTAAATCTGCAGTTTTTAGAGGCAATGAAGGTACACTACTATTTGTAGTTGGTTGGGATTTTACTGTAGGTACGGGTACGCTAGGTTCTTCAGTGATTTCTTCATCTCTTAAATTTTCAACATAAATAAATTGGCTACAAGCATTTCGAAATGAAGCAGGTGTTTGCTTTTTACCAAATCCATATACAGTTGCCCCCTGTTCTTTAATACGAATTGCTAAAGCCGTAAAATCACTATCGCTTGATACAATGCAAAACCCATCAAAACGGTCGGTATAAAGCAAATCCATAGCATCAATAAACATAAATCCATCAGTAGCATTCTTACCAGTAGTGAAAGCAAACTGCTGCATTGGTTTAATTGCTAATTCATTGAGGCAGTTTTTCCAGCCACTTGAAACTTGATCTGTAAAATTGCCATAAATCCGCTTTACTGTTGCTTCACCAAATTTTGTAATTTCATCTAAAATGTTTTTGATGTCCTTAGCCGACGCATTATCAGCATCAATTAATACAGCTAGTTTAGAAATTTTTTCTTCAGAGATATTAAAAACTGTTTTTTTCATTTTAATTTTCCTAACTTTATTAGTCATACAGCAACATATCATCTAGAGGACAATCGAAATCCTCTAGGTACATATCAAATGGTAATATTTAAAAATTTGAAAACCACACAATACTTTATTGTATGGTTTGTATTTACGCCAACCTTACCCCACTAACCCCAGCAGGTGTCACCTTCGCAATCTCAACCTCAAACACCACATTACGCCCCGCCAGAGGATGATTAAAATCAACCTCGACTTTGTCATCATTCACAGTTTTCACGACGCCAGCCAACGTACCGCCGCCTTTATCCTGAAACTCCATCATCGTGCCGACTTCAGGACGTCCTTCACCAGTCTTAACGAACTGAACGGTATCAAATAATTGAACGTTATCAGGATTCCATGGACCAAACGCATCTTCAGGTGGCAAATGAACCGTACGACGATCACCTGCACGTAAACCCAGCAACGCCTTCTCAAAACCTTCCAGCAAATTCCCATCACCAATCACCAAACTGACTGGCTCTGGATAACTACGGGTATTATCAATCTCTACACCATTTTCCAGCGCAACCGAAAAATGCAAAGCAACCTGTGAACCTTGCGCAATCCGTGTGTCATCATTTGGATTGGTAAACGTTGAAATGTTCGTTTGAGTCATAATGATCTACTTGCTGTCGCTGTTTTTGCTTTGACGAATCTTGTCCAAAAACAACATATCAATAATTAAAAAAATCGTTCCCAGCGTAATGGCGCTATCGGCAATATTAAACGCAGGGAAATAATGGTCTTTGTAGTAGACGCTAATGAAATCAACCACGTAGCCAAGTGACACGCGATCAATCAAATTACCAACCGCACCGCCTAACACTAGTGCAATACCTGCAGCGAGAATCGAAGCATGCTTCGGTAAACGTAATAACCAAACCACGAAAATTACCGAAACCAACATCGCCATGCCAGTGAACAAATAACGCTGCCACCCGCCTGCATCAGACAAGAAGCTGAATGCCGCGCCATGGTTATGCAGCAACGTCCAATCGAATCCAGTAAACACCGCCTTCGCTTCGCCATAGGTCAAATTAGCGGACGCTATGCTCTTGGTCCATTGATCAAGCACAATTGCGAGGATGGTTAAACCTAACCAAGCGATGTTCGATGGGCGCATCGACTTGAATAAATTATTAAGCATAGTGACGCACCTCGCCCGTGCCATCAACGTTCTCGACGCAACGAGCACACAAGTCAGGATGATGTGGGGTTAAACCGACATCGCTACGCACATGCCAGCAACGCGCACACTTCACACCATCTGCCGCAGAAACAAACGCATGCAAACCGCTCAGCTCAGTCGTTTCACCTTCGCCTACACCGTTATGATTCAGCTCCACATCACTGACGATCAAGACAAAACGCAACTCATCTTTGAGTTTTGCCAAGGCTTGATAAATATGCGGCTCTGCCCAAATTTGAACTTTTGCAGAGAGATTCGCGCCAACGGTTTTGCTGGTACGCGCATTTTCAATCAATTTATTAACGGCTGATTTCACGTTCAGAATGATCAACCACTCTTCTTCGCTCAGGCTTTCACTGATTGCATCCGCTTGTTGCGCCACAACTGGAATGTCATACCATTCCGTTGTGAAGACATATTTATCCGCTGGGTTTGCTGAGTTTTTCGGAATTTCTTGCCATGCTTCTTGCGCTGTGAAAGTCAGAATCGGACTCATCCAACGCACAAATGCTTGAACCAAATGATACAGCGCGGTTTGTGCTGAACGACGCGCAACCGAATCAGCTTTGGTCGTGTATTGGCGATCTTTAATGATGTCTAAGTAAAAACCACCCAAATCGCTGGTACAGAACGCGACCAACTGGCTACAAACTTGATGAAAACTCATTTCATCGTAAGCGGCTTGTATGGTCTTTTGCACTGCAGCTGCACGATTTAAAATGAATTGATCAAGCGCAATCATCTCTTCAACAGGGACGATATCGGTCGCTGGATTAAAGCCGTTCAAGTTTGCGAGCAAGAAACGCAAAGTATTACGAATACGACGATAGCCATCAGTCGTACGACTAAAAATCTCTTTACCCGCAGTCATTTCATAGCGGTAATCACTCGACGCAACCCAGAAGCGCACACCGTCCGCACCGAGGTCTTTAATGACATCTTGTGGCGTAATGATATTGCCCAATGATTTCGACATCTTGCGACCATTCACATCGACCACAAAACCGTGTGTCAACACTTTCTTAAATGGCGCAACGTTTTCAATCGCAAGACTTGTCAGCAATGAAGTCTGGAACCAGCCGCGATGTTGGTCTGAACCCTCTAAGTAAAGATCAGCAGGGAACGCGAGTGCATCACGTTGTTTCAACACACAATAATGCGTCACGCCCGAATCAAACCACACATCGAGCGTATCGGTCGCTTTATTATATTGAGCAGCATCGGCACCGATGAGATCGGCCGCCTCCGCTTTAAACCATGCATCAACACCGCCTTGGTCAATCAGCGCAGCGACTTTTTCGATCAAGTTTTCAGTATCTGGATGCAATGCACCTGTATCTTTATGAATAAAGAAAGGAATCGGCACACCCCATGTCCGTTGACGCGAAATACACCAATCAGGGCGACCGTCGATCATCGACTCGATACGATTCTGACCCCAATCAGGAATCCACTCGACTTGCTTAATCGCTGACAGTGCTTCGTTGCGCAGCCCTTCTTTTTCCATGCTAATAAACCACTGCGGGGTGGCACGGAAAATGATTGGCGTTTTATGACGCCAGCAATGCGGATAACTGTGGGTAATCGCGATATGCGCCCACAATTTACGATCAGATTTAAGCTGTTCGATGATTAACGGATTGGCTTTATAAATGTGTTGACCTGCAAAAACCGCCGCTTCTGGCAAATATACGCCACTACCGCTGACAGGATTTTCGACTTTTAGGCTGTATTGCAAACCGACTTTATAGTCGTCCACACCATGACCTGGCGCAGTATGAACCGCACCTGTACCACTTGAATCCATGACATGTTCGCCCAAAATCACTGGCACTTGGCGATCCATAATTAACGGATGCTGCAGGATCAAATGTTCAAGTACTGAACCTTGGAACGTTGCCAAGACTTTTGGCGATTTCAAACCGTAGCGTTCAGTCGCTTCGCCTGCTAATTTCGCAGCTAAGATCAAGGCAATCGTCTTATCTTCAGATTGCACTTCAACCAACTGGTATTCTAAATCCGCATTCAGCGCGACTGCTTGGTTGGCTGGCAGCGTCCACGGTGTCGTTGTCCAGATTACGATATCGACAGGCGTTTTTACATCGATATTGATGCGTTTCGACAGATCCGCTAGATCTACGACTGAGAATCCAACATCAATCGCATCAGATTTTTTATCTTGGTATTCCACTTCAGCTTCCGCTAAAGATGAACCACAATCCAAACACCAGTTCACAGGCTTCATACCTGCTTGTACATGACCTGCTTTGACGATCTTACCCAGTGCGCGAACAGTATTCGCTTCTTGCGCAAAGTTCATCGTCAGGTATGGATTATGCCAATCACCCAACACACCTAAACGCTCAAAGTCTTTCTTTTGTAATTCGACTTGGCTGGCGGCATATTCGCGGCATAGTTCACGGAACTTAGTCGCATTGACTTTGACGCCAACTTTACCGACTTTTTCTTCAACTTTTTGCTCAATTGGCAAACCATGACAGTCCCAACCGGGCACATAAGGCGAGTCGAAACCAGACAAGGTTTTGCTTTTTAAGATGATATCTTTTAAGACTTTATTGACGGCATGACCCAAATGAATCTGCCCATTGGCATACGGTGGGCCATCGTGCAGGATGTATTTTGGTTTGTTCGCACGCGCTGCACGCACTTGACCATACAAATCATCTGCTTGCCAATCCGCGAGCCATAGCACTTCGCGGGTTGCCAATTTTGCTTGCATTGCAAAGGGCGTATCAGGCAAGTTCAGCGTGTTTTTATAATCCACTTTCTGGTCTTCAGGTTTATCGCTCATCAGGTTTTACAATCCAATTAAATCAATACATTGAGTTTTCTTTAAGCCAAAGAAAACATTTAAAAGCAAAAGAATTCGGGTCGCGCAATTGCGCTATTTCATGAACCGCTAAATCGGGAAATCTACAGTTTTTTCGCGGTATGCCATCAGTTGTTTCACATCATCTTGAATACCGTCTTGCAACGCTTCCAGCGACGGATAGTCGCGTTCACCATGTAGAAAATGCAAGAAAGTCACCGTCACGCGCAAACCGTACAGATTAGCAGAAAGCTTGGCTGGGTGAGCAGGATGGGGTAAAAAAACCTCTAATCGCCATGTCTTTTTGCTTTGATCTTTAATGGCTGGACGCGTACCGACATGACCCGCACCAAACACGCTGCCATTGGCATAGGCTGGAATGCCTTGCTGATCAAGAAAATCAAATAAACTTGTGCCGTCAGCGAGTTCCATTTGCACTGCATAAATGCCTTGCAGACACGGTGTCAGCCGATTTAAAGCGACATTAGCTGTTGGAAAATCAATCGTGCGACCAATCTGATCACCGTATTGAATCCTTCCCGTAATGCGATATGGACGACCCAACAAACGAGCAGCCTGAACAAAATCACCTTGCGCTAAGCACTCACGAATACGAGTCGAACTGACGCGCTCGCCATCGACAAGAATCGTCGGCAAGATCGCCACAGGAAAACCATAATTTTTAAGGAAATCGACATCGCCCGCACGGTCACAGCCGAAACGGAAATCGTCGCCAATGACCAACTCTTTGGCGCTCAAACGGATTTTCAATAAATCAGCAAAGGCTTGTGCCGTCAACGATCTGAACTCATTATCAAATCGCACAAGCAACACATAATCCACATCAAGAGACTTCAAAATCTCAAATTTTTCACGCCACGATGTAATGCGCGCAGGCGCTTCCTCGCCACGAAAAAACTCTTGCGGCTGTGGTTCAAACAACATAACTAAGGTTTTGAGATTGTGCGACTTTGCTGTTTCTTTCAGGGTTTGAATCATCGCCTGATGACCCAAATGCACGCCATCAAAGTTACCAATTGTGACCGCAAGCGGCGGCAACACGTAGTCCTGAGCTAAACTGTGCAAACGTAGCAATTTCATACGCAAAAGTTCATCTAAAAATGGTCAACTAAACAATGTGCATAGTGTGCCAGAAATGCGCGCTTTCGTCTGCACCCTCTCTACCCTCGGACAGGGAAAGCGCGGCAAATCATGGGGGTCTTAATGATGCCTAATTTGACTTGGTCTAAAGCCCGTCAATAGCAGCCCAACCCCATAAGCAACTGCACCCAACAGACACAACGACAATAACTCAGCAATACGTTGCCATTGTGGTGCATCTTGCTGATAGAGCTGCAGGCCTGCAACCAGCACAACGACCATCAACATATTGCCACAAAAATATCGAAATCCAATCACTTTCCAATGCGACTCAATACGATAAACACCATCTCGTTTTAACGCGTAATACAACATCCCTGCGTTGAGAAATGCCGAACACGTACTCGCGACGGATAACGCCGCATGTAATGGCCATTTTAATAGATAAAAAATACCGACTAAAATCAGGTTAAAGAACATGTTAGCCACAACTGCGATCAAGCCGATTTTGACGGGTGTTTTGGTATCTTGGCGTGCATAAAAACCTGGGGCAAAAATCTTAATTAACATGAACGCAAGGATACCGCCCGACAATCCACGTAAGGCCCACACGGTCATCCCTACATCGTTATAACCAAAACGACCGTGTTGGAATAACGCCTGAATCATTGGCTCTGCCAAAATAATCATCGCCAAACTCGCTGGAACGCCAACCAAGACAATGACTTGCGTTGCCCAATCCAACATGGCTTTAAACTTATCATGGTCCTTTTCAGCATGAATCGCAGACAATGACGGCAGAATCACTGTCGCAATCGCGATCCCAATCAATCCCAACGGTAACTCAGTCATCCGCTCGGCTGTATACAACCAAGACACTGAACCTTCGCGCATAAATGACGCAAGAATCGTATCGAGTAGTAAGTTAATTTGTACCACTGACACACCGAACAATGCTGGTAACATCAGCTTGAGAATCCGGCTGACCCCGTCATGCTTAAAATCAACCTTCGGCGGAATCAGTAATTTCTTCTTCCATAGTTCAGGAATCTGAATCGCCAGCTGAATAAAACCAGCCGCCATCACGCCCCAGCCGAGCGCCATAATGGGCTGAGTATGAAATACGTTTTGCATCACAGGCGCTAACCACCACGCCGCCGCAATCATCGTCACGTTCAGCAACACTGGTGCAAATGACGCCGTCGCAAATGACCCATAACTATTCAACACGCTGCCTGCAAAAGCAGTCATCGAGATGAGAAATAAATATGGAAATGTTAGGCGCAACAATTCAACCGCCAACTGAAATTTAGCTTCTTGACCATGAAATCCTGGCGCAAAAATGTAAATAACCAGCGGTGCAGCAACCACAGAAAAGGTCGTTAACACGCCCAATATCAGCATCAACGACCCTGATGCACGACTAATCAGAATCTGAACCTCTTCGTGAGTTTTAGTCGTTTTATATTCGGAGAGTACTGGCACAAATGCTTGCGAAAATGCACCTTCGGCAAATAATCGACGCAAGAAGTTAGGGATTTTAAATGCCACCAAAAAGGCATCCATGACGCCGCCAGCACCGAAGACATTCAACAGCACCATGTCTCGCACGAGACCTAAGATGCGCGACAACATCGTCATTGCACTAACTATAAAAGTAGAACGCCATAAAGATCGCGACATCAAACATCCTCTACCGCAAATTGATCATAAAAAAAGGGTGAAAAGTCACCAAAAGTGCTCGCATTGTAGAGGATTTCAAGAAAATTCGAAGGGGTATATGTGAATTGAATACAAAACCACTGATTTAATTATTTTTAGTTTCTGCTTGAACTCCCTCATTCAACGTATGCCGTCTTACCAACGTCGACTTGCCAAACAAACTGCCAATCAAATCCACGGCCACGATCGCCGTCTGATTCCGCACATCCAGCGCAGGATTCAACTCAACCACATCCAGCGATGCTAACAATCCCGTGTCTGCAATCATCTCCATACACAATTGAGCTTCACGATAGGTTGGCCCACCCAGCACAGTCGTCCCGACACCCGGCGCAATCGCAGCATCCAAGAAATCAACATCGAAGCTTACATGTAAATGAGTATTTTCATCCAAATCAGCGAGAGCGGCTTGCATCGTGCCACGCATTCCCACTTCATCGATGAAGCGCATATCAAAGACATCTAAGCCTTCTTGATCCACCAAATGCTTCTCACCAAAATCCACACTGCGAATACCAATCTGTTTGACCATTGAGGGCTCTATAGCAGGGATCTGCCCACTCAAACTGATCAACTCAGTTGGACCAAATCCACATAGACAAGCCACAGGCATCCCATGAACATTACCGCTTGGTGTCAATGTATTGGTATTAAAATCCGCATGTGCATCTAACCAAATGATCCGCAGTTTTTTGCATTGATCACGACAATATCGAGCAACCGCACTAATCGAACCAATACCCAGACAATGATCACCACCCAGTAAAATGGGTAAACGCGCAGCAGATAATTCTCGATAAACGGCATCATGCACGACATGATTCCAAGTAGTCACTTCAGTTAAATGTCGATAGCCGTTGACGGGTGGCTGCCATGGATTCGCTGGGCCAGCCAGATTACCGCAATCCATCACATCGAGACCTTGGCGTTCAAGCATCTCGACAATATTTGCCACGCGCAGTGCTTCAGGTCCCATTGATGCGCCACGCGCACCTGCACCAATATCAGTCGGTGCGCCAATGAGGCTGATGGAGGTTCTTGGTGAAGCTGACATCGCGCCATCCTCGATTTATTTTTTATAGAATAACGGATAAAGCGGATATGAATCAGAAAACCGAACGATATACCAACGAATCACACTCAACCAAATTTTAATAAAACTCAAGCCAAACTCGACCGAATCCGCAGCCAATTCAAATGCTCACCTGGATCAGTCTTACGCCCTGGCGCAATATCGCTATGCCCAGCAAGATGGTTTTGAGTTTCAGGGTAAACCTGCTGAATCGCAGGAATGACTTCCGTTAAAGCCGCATATTGCGCCTCGGTAAACGGTACATCGTCTGCCCCTTCAAGCTCAATGCCGATCGAATAATCATTACACTCTTGCACGCCTAAATAGCAAGAACGTCCCGCATGCCATGCTCGCTCATGAAACGACACGAATTGAATGACTTCGCCACTCCGCGCAATGAGTAAATGCGCAGACACCTTCATGTCTTTGATGATTTCAAAATAAGGATGGAGCGTTGAATCTAATTTATTTTGGAAGAAGTCTTCTACATAACGTGAATTAGAAAAAATATGATCTAAAGCAGAAGGTTCAAAATCTTGCGGGGAAAATGCAGGCGGCAAGCTAATATTATGAAGAACGATCAGGCGCACGGACGCGCCTTCAGGGCGTTGATTATAATTTGGAGATATTACTTGCCGTGCGTTAGACAGCCAACCCGATTGAATCTCTACCGTTTTTTTCATCAACGCACCTACATTTTGCCTAACGTGCCATATCGTTCAATATAGCATCGTTAGAAACTTAGCTAAAACAAAAAACTAAGCCGATAGTTTTTTCAAGCCATCAACCACAGATAACAGTGCACGATCAAACATTTGTGGTTGTTCCGTAAGGATGACTGCACGATTTTGACTGAGCTCAATCGCCAGCTGCATCATCGATAATTCAGCTGCTTTAATCCCGCGTTTATTGGCGAAAATTAACTTCTCAGAAGAGTGGATCTTGGCAACCAAACGATGACGGATTGCACCTTCGGTTTGCACAAACTCAACCCATGTTCCGACAGCCATTCGGCGCACGGCGATGACATTTGAATCGGTCGGTGGCAGGGTTTCACCGGTATAAATCGTCGAAACTTCAGCAGCTGGCAACGAAACCGCTTTAACATCTTTCGCTGCGCCACTGCTAATCGCTTGTTCCACGGATACAGCAGGTGCATTACCTTCACGCACTTTATTCGTTTGATCAGCAGGATCCAAAATTTCAACCAAAGGCGCACTGATACCACCAATGATCTCTTCATGACTTTTTACAATTTCTGCAAGCAATACTTCAAGCAGATGCGCATCAAAATTAACCGAAGTTAAGCCTTTACGTAAGCTATTCAATAACTTCGGTGATACCGCTTTAAGGCGATCAATCCACTGCGCATCACCTGCGGGAGGTGACATACTCCAAATCAGTGCATCCACCACTTTAATCGCTTGTTTCCAAGGCTCAGACTCAATCCCTTCTTTGAGTGCAGACAAATACAACACATGTCGCCAGCCTTCTTGCAGCAAACGTACAATTGAGAACGGCAACTTCAAACCATTTAAACGCCGATTAAGCGCCTGTTGTACAACTGTTTTTGCCGCTTCTGCTCGCGCACGATTTTCTTCAGCTTCACGCGTACGGGCATCCATTGCCGCCAAACGTGCTTGTTGCTGTTGATAAAACTCATCAAAATCAGCTAACAAATCTTCAAACAAACGCAAATCATCACGGAATTCATTGAGTACCACAAAAACAACTTCTTCCACTTTCTTATAAAGTGCATCGCTGCTTTTGTTGTTCTCATCCCAGCTCATCCCAGCTTTTGCTAGAAGATTGAGGAGTTTTCTTGCAGGGTGATCTTCGCCACCAAAAAAGGTTTTGTTGGTTAAGGCAACTTTCAGAATCGGAATTTGCAAACGACCAATCAATGCTTTCATCTGCATTGGCAGTTCATTGTCATCCAAAATATAGTCAAACAATGTCGAAACCAAATCAATGACATTGGTTTCGTCTTGCGCAATCACCTGCGTATTTTCTTCATCACTTTGCAGTTGATTACGAATACTGTCACGCATTGCCGCAACACTATTTTTAATATCATTGGCATCCATCGGTTTGCTAGGCTGCGCAGACTGTAGCTGCTCAAGCATGCCCAACAACTCGGTTTGCGCCAGAATCTGTTCAGTTGCAAAGGGAAAACGATTTTGTGGCATCAACGGCGCACTGGCAATACTTTGACTCATGGCAGCAAAATACTGCGCTTGTTGCGCCAGTAAATTTGGATCGACGACCAAGCCACCATTCGGTGCAGCATGCAACACTGGCACACCATTTTCCATATCTGGAGGAGGCATCGCGTGCGAACCGCCCCCCGACCCACCTGTAGAACCTGCCGACTTATCTACAGCCACGGTCGATGATGGCTTCGGTTTATCCGCAGTCTCAGATGATTTTATCGGTTGGAACTTGCCTAACTCTGGAACATTGGCAATCACCAAAGATGGGAGAATCAGGGCTTTCAGTTCAGTTAATGCAGTCAAATCTAAAAGCAGTGCAAACTTCTGTGCAAGCTCAATTTGTTGTTCTGATGACAAGGATAATGCAGCCAAACTCTCAAGCAATACATTCAGCAATGCTCGAGGATGATAAGGCAGTTGAGCGATGTTGGTTAATTTAGGCGAAACAGCTTTAAGTCGCTGAAATGAATGCTCCAAATCAGGTTCTAAAATTCGAGCAAGGCGACTAGCAATTGTATCTAACGCCACAGAGACATCGTAATCCTCTGTGCTGACTAATCCAATTTCATCAAGGCTGAAGCCGTCTAGACCGCCACCAGCTTTAGCAGCTTTTAGATCACGGGCTTGATCTAGTTGAGTAAAGCGATGCAACAGCATATCCATAGCGCTGTTGGCTTCTTGTTCAATTTTCAGACGTTCGCGCCGCAGTGCTGGAATAATCTCAACATAGCGTTGTTGCTGATGTGCAGGCAAAGCATCTGATCGTTCTACAACCCAATTCGGAATGTCATTTAAAAAAGAATCAAATTTCAAGATGAAGAAATCGACTAACGGCTGGCGAATTGCAGCAGTTAAACTTGCGAATATGGGCTGAGTTTTGCCTTTAGGCATCACTTTCGAAGATACAGCGTTATCCAGCGTAGTCAAATCAATCTCATTGCTCATGGCTTCATGCACATTTTTTCATTCCTAGGATGCTAATATATACTGAATTTTAGCGACCGCACAGCCGATTTAGTGAATAAAAGTTAACTTTGCTGTCGCGCTTTGACAGTGTATGACATTTAATGTCAACCAAAAGGCCAACCACATCACACTTTATGATCAAAACACTCGCTGCGCATTTATCGACTCGCAGTCTAGTAAGCAAAAGCACAAATACGCTTTATACTATCAGCTCAATATGAACAGGATTTTACCGCATGATTTCTGCCGAATTACTCCAAAAATCGATTCTGCGCAACATCAATATAGCACTTGATGAAGACATCGGCAGCAACCTCATGACGGATAGCGGAGACATCACCGCTCAACTGATTCCTGAGACAGAACAAGCGCATGCACGCATATTAACACGTGAATCGATGGTGCTCGCAGGACGTCCTTGGGTGGATGCTTTGTTTGCGCAACTCGATCCTTCAGTCAAAATCACATGGCTCGCTGAAGAAGGTCAAATTTTAGCTGCAAACACCGTCTTTTTAGAACTTTCGGGCGCAGCGCGCAGTTTATTAACTGGCGAACGTGCAGCATTAAACTTTATTCAGACCCTCTCAGGTGTCGCAACACGGGTTGCTGAGCACGTCAAACACCTCGAGGGTTTACCCACCAAACTACTCGACACCCGCAAAACTTTGCCTGGTTTGCGCATCGCCGAAAAGTACGCCGTTGCGATCGGAGGTGGTCAGAATCATCGACTCGGTTTATTCGATGCCTTCTTGATCAAAGAAAATCATATTCTCGCCTCAGGTGGCATCCAACAAGCTATTGATACCGCACGCCGTATTGCACCGAACAAGCCAGTAGAAGTGGAAGTTGAAAATTTTGATGAGCTAAACCAAGCACTTGATGCTGGCGCAGACATTATTATGCTGGATAATTTCAGTAATGACGATATGCGTTGTGCAGTGATTCATACCGCTGGTCGTAGTAAATTAGAAGCGTCAGGCAATATTACTGATGTAAATTTACGCAGCGTCGCGGAAACAGGCGTGGACTATATTTCGATGGGCACATTGACTAAAGACATTAAAGCGATTGATTTGTCGATGAGATTGGTGAAGTAACCCTGAACAGACAGATATAAAAAATACCTTTAGTTGATTCAAAGAAACAAGAAGAACATAAAAAAAGCCAACATCAATGATGTTGGCTTTTTTTTAACCGAAGGGTGTGATTACCAGCCCAACGCCTTCTGCTGCAATGCGATTAATTCTTTAATCCCACCTTCAGCCAATGCCAACATGTCATTACATTGCGTACGGCTAAACGGTTTACTTTCTGCCGTGCCTTGCAATTCAATAAACTCGCCAGCTTGAGTCATGACCACATTCATATCAGTTTCGCATTTAGAATCTTCTTCATAGCAAAGATCCAGTAATGCTTGGTCTTTGTACATGCCAACTGAAATCGCGGCAACAAGACCTTTTAATGGATCCGCACTCAATTTCTTCTGAGTCATCAATACGCCTAGCGCATCAACCAATGCTACCGCACCGCCAGTAATCGCCGCAGTACGTGTACCGCCATCCGCTTGCAATACATCACAATCGATAGTGATGGTGTTTTCACCCATTTTCTTCAGATCAACCATTGAGCGTAAGCTACGACCAATCAAGCGTTGGATTTCTTGGGTGCGGCCTGATTGCTTGCCACGTGCGGCTTCACGATCATTACGGGTATGCGTAGCGCGTGGCAACATGCCGTATTCAGCAGTGATCCAGCCTTGGCCTGTGCCTTTCAGGAAGCGCGGTACGCCATGTTCAATACTTGCAGTACACAATACGCGTGTATCGCCGAATTCGATGAGAACCGAACCTTCTGCATGACGGGTAAAATTACGGGTAAAGGTAATCGGACGTAATTGGTCGTTGTTACGTTGGTCATGGCGCATGGTAAAAAATCCCAATCTAAATAATAAAATATTGTAAGGCGAAAAAGATGATCGTTGTGCGGCATTATATAGTGTCAATCCGTTGCTTTATCGCCGCGATCTATCTATTTTACGTATTACAAACGAACGCGATGCCTATCCACACATTCACAGATTAGAAATCGACATGAACAAAACCAGATTAGAAGCATTCAGTGACGGCGTGATCGCCATTCTTATTACCATCATGGTGTTGGAGATTAAGGTGCCCCATGGCGAGACCCTCTCTGCCCTGATTCCTTTGATACCTGTCATCATGAGCTATGTACTGAGCTTTATTTATATCGGTATTTATTGGAATAATCACCACCATTTCATGCATATGGTGCACCATATTGATGGTCGTGTGCTGTGGGCCAATTTGCATTTGTTATTTTGGTTGTCGCTCATTCCGTTTGCAACTGGATGGATTGGGGGAAACCATATTACAGCACTTCCAGTCGCTGTCTACGGCTTTATATTACTTATGGCTGGTATCGCCTATGGCATCTTGACCAAGATCGTACTGAACGTCAAAGATCAAAATCCACAACTTGCTCAAGCAGTGGGCAGCGGTATGAAGGAAAAATTATCAGTACTCATTTATCTCATCGCTATTCCCATCGCATTTATCAATCAATGGATCAGCTTAGTGCTATACGTGCTGGTCGCGATCATGTGGCTGCAGCCAGATCGTCGTATTGAGAAACTATTGGATTAATTTTCCAGCTCAAAGACCCAGTTTTTCAGATTTCCCATTCAGCACATTAGAATAAAAAGACTGAAAACTGGCGATATTTTGGTTTTCTATGACTTTTTGCTTTTGACTGAGCTTCCATTCTCTTGAAAAGCGTGGCGCGCGCCCCCACCAAGCCGTCATTACCCTTATTCCTTATTGTTTTATATTTTTTGTGGAGTGTTACCGCTCATGGCGAAGCGTGATTATTACGAGATCCTTGGTGTCGCGAAAGGCTCAAGCGAAGACGAAATCAAAAAAGCCTACCGTAAATTGGCAATGAAATATCATCCAGATCGCAATCCTGATGACAACACGGCTGAAGCGAAATTCAAAGAAGCTTCAGAAGCCTACGAAATCCTTTCTGATGCAGAAAAACGTTCAGCCTATGATCGTATGGGTCATGCAGCATTTGACGGCATGGGCGGCATGGGTGGTGGCCAACAAAGCGGCAACTTCCAAGATATGTTTGGTCAATTCGGCGACATCTTCGGTGATATTTTTAGCGGTCGCGGCGGTCAAGGTGGTGGTCAACAACGACAACGTCGCGGTGCAGATTTACGCTATGTGATGGAACTGTCGCTTGAAGAAGCTGTGAAAGGCGTTAAAAAGAACGTGACTTTCACTGCTCCAGCAGCCTGTACTACCTGTGATGGCAAAGGCGCAAAAAATCCAAACGACGTACAAACCTGCGGCATGTGTAAAGGTGTTGGGCAAGTCCGTATGCAACAAGGATTTTTTGCCGTTAATCAAACTTGCCCGACCTGTCATGGTCGCGGTAAAACGGTTAAAAACCCGTGTAATGTCTGTCATGGTAGCGGCGTCAAAGACAAGTCACGTACCCTTGAAGTCAGCATTCCTGCTGGTGTAGACAACGGTGATCGCGTCCGTCTAACAGGCGAAGGCGAAGCAGGCGGTGCAGGCGTTCAACCAGGTGATTTGTACGTCGAAATCGTCGTTCGTGAACACAACATGTTCCAACGCGATGGCGCAGACCTCTATATGGAAGTGCCGGTTAGCTTTACTGATGCAGCACTCGGTAAAGAAGTCGAAATTCCAACGCTGGATGGCCGCGTCAATCTTAAAATTCCAGAAGGCACACAAACAGGTCGTTTGTTCCGTCTGCGCGGCAAAGGCGTCAAGCCAATCCGCACATCGATGACAGGCGACTTGCTGTGTCGCGTGACCATAGAAACACCAGTGAATCTAACGAGTCATCAAAAAGATCTACTGCGCGAGCTACAAGGTTCAATGGACAACGGTGCGCAATCACCGAACAAGAAGTCATTTTTTGATAAAATTACTGAGTTTTTTTCTTAAAAAAATACTTTAGCCAAAAACAACCACCAGTCGGAGATACTCTCTCCGCTGGTGGTTGTTTTGTAGCAAATGATTCAAATTGGTGTTTTAGGTCAATATACTGTCCGACTCGGCTTACCCCCTTGACTCATTTTTAAGCTACAATCCAGCCCATTCTTTTTTACAGATAAAATGCAAAACTTCATCTAAAAACTATAGAAGACTGTATTTGCAAGGATTTATGCCATGACAACATCCACAAGAATTGGAATTTTAGGTGCTGGCGGCCGCATGGGACGCACACTCATCCAAGCAGTTGCAGAAGCTGGCGCAACACTCGCAGCAGCAGTTGAGCAACCCAATAGCTCACTGCTTGGCACAGACGCGGGTGAAATGTCTGGCATTGGTAAGAATGGCGTGTTGGTGGTGGGGGATTTAGCCAGTGTGATTGATCAGTGCGATGTCGTCATTGATTTCACTGCACCAACTGCAACCGTGAATCATCTTGCCCTCTGCCAAGCGGCGGGAAAAGCGATAGTTATCGGTACGACGGGACTCAATGACGCGCAATTTCAACAAATTGATCAAGCGGCGCAAAGCATTCCTGTGGTCTACGCTCAGAACTATTCAGTTGGCGTCAATGTCTCCCTCAAGTTACTTGAACTTGCGGCCAAAACATTTGGCGACACAGTCGATATCGAAATTATTGAAGCGCATCATCGTCATAAAGTGGATGCGCCATCAGGCACGGCCTTTATGATGGGTCAAGCGGTTGCTGGTGCACTTGGACGCGATCTTAAAAAAGTCGCAGTTTATGGTCGTGAAGGCATCACTGGCCCAAGAGATCGTCAAACGATTGGTTTTGAAACCATTCGCGGTGGCGATATTGTCGGTGAACATACTGTGATGTTTATCGGTGAAGGCGAACGTGTTGAAATCAAACATATGGCAACCAGTCGTATGAATTTTGCCAGCGGCGCGGTCCGTGCAGCGATTTGGTCAGCACAAAAGACACCACATCGATACGATATGCAAGATGTGTTAGGTCTCAAATAAGGTTACTCTGCACCCTTTTAATCGGCACGCTGATCAAAAAATCCATGAATCTAGGGATGAACATGAAAAAAACGCTATCCACCATCATACTTGCTGCGTCGACATTTGCTGCAGCAAGCGCATGGGCTGAGACACAACCGCAAGCACATCTCTCCATTGACCGTGATGGTGTGAAAGTCTGGACGTATAAACAATCCGGCAATCCAAGTGTGAATTATCGTGCAACGACTATCCTTGAGAGTTCACTCTCCAGTGCCGTCGCCATGGTGATGGATACTGATCATAGTGCCGAATGGGCGCCTTATACGGGTAAGGCATTGGTGCTGGATCGTAGTAATCAGAATGGTATAGTGACATTACGCATGGATCTCAACTTCCCATTTCCTTTGAAAAATCGGGATGTTGTGTTGATCAGTCGCATAAATCAAAATGCTGATGGCATTGTGACGATCAAAAGTGACTCCACGGTGGATCCACGCTTACCCATCCGTCCAGACTATATTCGTATTGATCATTTTCAAGGTCTATGGGAATTTAAGTCGTTACCGAAAAACGCAGCTGGCAAACCTCAGGTCGAAGTCACAGCGAGTGGGTACGCTGCACCCAATGGATTACTTCCTATTGCGATCGTAAATCTATTTGTGCAACAACAGCCTTTTGAAATGTTACGTAACATGAAAAGCTACGTGAAAAACGCCCGATATCAACAAGCAACAGTGCTCGGCGTCAAAGAAGTCCTCCCATCGAAAGGTACTAGCTAATCCCCACGGATTGCCCCAGGGTAATCCGCAGCTCTTGTCATAACGAAGAACAGCACTTCCCCCTTCTCCCAGATCAATTATTAGCAATATGCCTCAAGCATCAACCACGCTAAAAGGCACAATCCACGTGCCATCTGGGAAAAGAGATCAATCTCTCGATCCCATCCTTTCAAAATATGTGAAGACTCAACTCATCGCTTGACAAATCACATGAGCAGTTCTAAAACGATAGCTGATGTAAATAAAAAAAGCAGATGATAAATCATGCAAACCTTAATCATTTTAGCGTCTATTGCACTCATTTCAACGAGCACACTAGCAAATGAACCTTCGAAGGAAAAACTGGTCATTGATCGTGATGGGGTCAAAATTTGGACCTATAAAGTCCCTAACAATCCAATGATGAACTTTCGAGCAAGTACTGAATTAGAAAGTACTTTATCGGGTGCTGTTTCATTAGTCATGGATACTGAGCATGCATCAGAATGGGCGCCGAATACGGGCGAGATTCTCATATTAGATCGAAATGACCAAGCGGGAACATTCACTTTAAGAATGGATCTTACCTTTCCATTCCCTTTTAAAAACCGTGATTTGACCGTGATGGGACAACTTAACCAAGCTTCGGACGGCATCGTAACGATCAAAAATGAACTGATCGTTGATCCTCGCGCTCCTGTGCGACCTAATTTTATTCGCATAGAACATTATGAAGGGCTCTGGCAGTTTAAATCCTTAAAATCTGAATCAGGGAAACAAACTGTTGAAGTGACGATCAGTGGCTATATTGATCCAAACGGCCTACTGCCTATCAGCATTGCCAATCGATTTGTGCAATGGCAGCCATTTGAAATGCTGAAGAATATGCAGCGCTATGTGAAAACTCCCAGATACCAACAGGCCACCGTTCAGGGTGTGACGGAGCTTTAATTAACGATAAATGTGAACTAGACTCACTCAAGGATCTAGGCTTGCGTGACTGGAATCCGTAGTTCTTTAGGCATCGAAAACACGACGTTTTCCTCAGTTCCAGCCAATTCGATCGGGGTCAAACCACCCCACTCACGTAAACGTGCAATCACTTGGCTAATCAAAATTTCAGGTGCAGATGCGCCAGCAGTAACCCCGACATGCTCAATACCATCAAACCATGAGCGCTGCATTTGTTCAGCGTTATCGACGAGATAAGCTTCAGCCCCTTCACGCTCTGCTAATTCACGTAAACGGTTTGAGTTAGACGAATTCGGTGAACCGACAACTAAGATTACTTGAGCTTTTTTCGATAAATCACGCACCGCATCTTGGCGATTCTGCGTGGCATAGCAAATATCATCTTTGCGTGGCCCTTGAATCTCAGGGAATCGCTGACGAAGCGCATCAATTACACGCGCAGTATCATCCATCGACAACGTGGTTTGTGTCACAAATGCCAATTTACGTCCTTCACGAACTTGCAGCGCTGCAACATCTTCTTCATCCTCGACTAAGAAAATCTTACCACCGTAACTCGTATCGTATTGCCCCATAGTCCCTTCAACTTCTGGATGACCTTCATGCCCAATGAGAATCGCATCAACGCCTTCACGCGCATAACGCGTCACTTCGATGTGCACTTTCGTCACCAGCGGACAGGTTGCATCAAATACTTTAAGTCCACGGCGTGCTGCTTCAATTTGAACTGCTTTCGACACACCATGCGCACTGAAAATCACAATCGCGTCGTCGGGCACTTGATGTAACTCTTCGACAAAAACTGCGCCACGCGCGCGTAAATCATCGACCACGAATTTATTATGAACCACTTCATGTCGCACATAAATTGGCGCACCGAACACTTCCAGCGCACGATTCACAATCGCGATGGCACGGTCTACGCCGGCACAAAAACCACGCGGATTGGCTAATACGATGTCCATGACGGTCTCTCTTTTGGCAATGACGGGGTTGGAAATTGTGATATGAGAAAACACTGCATCATTCTGCAATTGTTGTACTATATTGACCACAATGATCATCTCTAATTTTAACACGGCGCTAAAATAGAAGACACACTTAACAAGTAACAGGTTTGGAGAACAATCATGGCTGGTTTATTATTTGTTGTTGCAGCCGCCTCAGGCACAGGAAAAACTTCGCTTGTCAAAGCACTGCTTGAACAGACTAAAGATCTAACACTGTCCATTTCACATACAACTCGTATCAGCCGACCGGGCGAAACTCATGGCGTGCACTATCACTTCACACCCAAAGATCGTTTTGTCGAAATGATTTGCGATGGCTATTTTATCGAACATGCCGAAGTGTTTGGTAACTACTACGGCACCAGCCATACAGGAATCACCAGCCAACTCGAACAAGGTCATGACGTTTTACTTGAGATTGATTGGCAGGGTGCGGAACAAGTTCGTAAGATTTTCCCAAATTCGATTCAGATTTTTATTATTCCGCCTAGCTTGGCTGCTCTGCGTGAACGTCTTTCAAATCGTGGACAGGACAGCGAAGAAGTCATTCAAACACGCCTAGATGGTGCCGTTGAAGAAATGCGTCAACATCTCAGTTTTGATTATTTGATTGTTAATGATGTGTTTAATGATGCGCTACTTGATCTGCAATCGATTGTCCGTGCTGCGCGTTTGACCGAACCACAGCAGGTTGTACGCCAACAAGATTTATTGATTGGATTGCTGAATTAAACGATTAATTTGCATAAACCAATGTAGGGGCAATCCATTATGGTTGCCCTGATCATCTCTCCCTCGCAAAAAAAGGGCGACCACAAGAGTCGCCCCTACACAATTTTTTTATTAATTAAACAACTGATGTCATCAAACCCACGACAACCCTAATCCAATCGCAGCACACACCAGCAACACCCGCATCACACCCCACTTACGCCAAAACAATAACGCTGTTGCCAATGCCATAATTGCCAAAGCGGGCCAATTAAAACCACTCCACAGCATCTCAAATGAAGTCGGTAAATCCTTTTTTGTCCACAAAACATGAATCGCAAAGAACAACGCAAGATTGACAATAAAACCAACCACCGCTGCTGAAATCCCTGTCAATGGCGCAGTCAATCGTGGCATCTGCCGAGTTCGCTCAACCAACGGTGCACCCGCAAGAATAAAGACAAACGACGGTAAAAAAGTAAACCATGTTGTTAAACAGGCAGCGAGCAAACCTGCACCCAAAGCTTGCCCTTCGCCCAACATCAAATTCTGATAACCCGCGACAAACGCCACAAACGTCACCACCATAATCAGTGGCCCAGGTGTTGTTTCTCCAAGCGCCAGCCCATCAATCATCTGCGTTGGTGTCAACCATTGATAATGATTCACTGCACCTTGATACACATAAGGCAGCACGGCATATGCGCCCCCAAACGTTAGCAAAGCAGCTTTAGTGAAGAACCAACTCATCTGCACCAACGGATCTTGAACGCCAAAAATTGCGACCATTGCACCAATCGGCAAAGCCCACAAGGCAACACCCATCAATAACACACCAATGATTGAACGTGCTTTAAGCAACGCGTGTTCTGGGACGGCGGTATGATCGTCGATTAAAGCAGATTGCTGTTTGTCATCCTGCTTCGGGCTTGCATGTCCTGTTGATGAGACCGACAGATAGCCTGCGCGATCAAGCAACCAACCTGTTAACGCCGCCAGCACAATCACCAAAGGAAACGGTACATTCAAAAAAGCACTGATAAAGGCAGTTGCTGCCACGCCCCAAAGCACCGCTTGTTTTAGCACCCGTGTTCCTAACCGCCAAGCGGCTTGCAACACAATCACGGTCACAGCAGGTTTGA
>JANYEL010000092.1 GCA_025363155.1 Moraxellaceae bacterium | reverse complement strand
CTTTACGATAAGATGATTGCTTCTTATCGGTGTTTGAGTCGTGGTTAAAATACACACAACAACATATAGTATTACTGTATACTGCGTAGTAATACTATATGTGGGAGTAAATCAAAATGACAATAAGTGTACTTCGTGCCTCATACAGCATTGACCACACCATCCTTCGCCGCTTCAACGAGACTATTCCAGCGCGTGAGAGAAGCAGGGTGGTGCAATCGCTTATGGAGAAAGCTTTGGTTGACCGTGAGCAGTCTTTAGAGATGATTGCAGAAGAGTTTGAGTCACATCCTGACTTTGCTATGGCTAGAGACACATCTAATGCGTTTGGCGTATGTGTTGCCGATGGTTTGGATGGGATTTGATAAATTTATGAAGCCACTTTTACGCGGACAGATTTATCGAGTGAACCTAGAGCCAACACAAGGCAGTGAACAACAAGGGGATGCTAGACCTTGTATGATTTTGTCGATCACACCGTTCAATGCGAAGCTTAAGACCGTAAGCGTAGTTCCACTTTCGTCATCACCCCGAGCACTACCACCACTCATCATATCAACGCCATCTGCGGGTAAGCCTGAATCAACTGCGCTATGCCATCAAGTCCGAGTGATTGATAAGTCACGGATAGGAAAGTATATGGGGGATATGTCGGCGGATGACATTGCTCAGATTGAGACGGCAATACGTCAGATATATGGACTGTGAGCATGTAGTTTAAATTGCAAGGATACTCTGCCTAGCTTCAAAATCAGAGGGTAAATCTCGCCAAGGGCAACCAGTTCTCAGTCAAAATAAGATTCCTCCCACCGTCAGTCTAAGTTTAGGCTTGAGATAGATACCTAGTTGTAGCAAAATCGCTTTCAGCTTCATCCAGTGCTCATCATTGGGCATCGTTCGGGGCACTGTAAACTCGTATTGTTCATTTTACCAAACACTATTGATACGAGTTTAATTATATTTTTCAATGTCTTATAAAAAAACATCAACAGCCCGTAAAACAAAATGGAGAAAGAAAATTATGCATCGGTCATTCACGCGGAATTTAAAAATATTTTGCCTACTTGCAAGCGGTTTTATATTTCACAGTAATTCTTGGGCAATCGGACCATGCCCAGCGGTTGGTTACGCTACAAGTTGTTCCGCATTAATTACGATTAACCCAAATGGTTCTTTAAAAGTTCAAATAGACCCATCAGTAACCCCATATGATGGTAGTGATGATACTTTAGTTGGGGTAATAAACCATTCTGGGGCAACCGTATACGGAATACAGCTTACTGGGAGTAATATTTTTGGTCTAGATGGAGATGGCGCTTTTGGTGGGGGTAATTACTCTGGACCCAATACCAATTTTATTATTTCTGCAGATGGTAATAGTGGGGTCGTAAATTTTAATGCAGGCTTAGCAGATGGGCAATTTGTCTATTTTAGTCTGGAGGGTGCACCAAGTCAGGTAAAGCTTGCTAAGCGTATTACGATTGATCCAGGACACGGCTTAAGCTGCCCGACCATACATGAAAAATTGGGAGCGTTTGGCGACAAGATTTATCCAGCGAATAATCCACCAGCAGGGCGACTTCGCGAAGATTATTTGACTGTAGACGTTGCACAAAAGCTACAGCCTCTCTTAGCAAATGATGGCTATGCAGTTTTTCTTACCAAAAATAACGTTAATCAATGTCTTCCATTAATTGATCGGGCAAAGTATGCCAATGTCCATAGATCAAATATGTTCGTTGCAATTCACTTTGATGCGCCTGCTGGTATAACACGATATTTGGGCAATCATGGCTCAGAAGGTATATATAACAGCACTAAAAGCGATTCTTATAATTTTGCAAATTTTGTTGCCCAGAGCACTTCCTCTGCTCTTGGTGTTAGTAATAGAGGGACAAAGGTTGATAATGACCTCGGGGTGTTGAAACTAACCTCATCTAGAATGACTTCTATTCTAATTGAAGTGGCACGATTATCATCCCCTGATGACGATATCATCCATGCTGCTGGTGCAACGGGCAAGGCTGCTAATGGAATTAGGAATGGCATCAATCAATTTGTAAATCAATAAAAAAGGAGAATTTTAAATGAAAAAGGCTTTCGGTATTTTGATGTTTGTTATGCTTTCTTTGGTTGAAAGTAGTGCTTATGCAATAGACGAGGGCGGTGTTATCGCCTTGAATCCATCGCCGTCTCCAGATGGAAGGCATGTTGTTTTCTCTGCCGATTACGTCAGCCCAGACAGCCAATTACACTTATGGTCGGCCAATTTGGACGGCAGTAATCTGCATCACCTCCCCTCCCCATCAAATTCTAAAATTGACGAAGAAGCTTCATGGTCTGTCACTAACACTATCGCTTTTTCATCCAACGATGGTGCAGCAAGCAATATTTGGACGATGTCCCCAGATGGTTCTCGTTTAGTACAGCTGACCAGTAAAAGCCTTAATAATCACACCCCCGCATGGTCATCGGATGGGAGTAAGATTGCTTTTGTATCCGATAGATCAGGAACGAACGACATCTGGATTATGAATGCAGACGGAACAAATCAGCATCAGCTGACTAATCTGATCGGCGAAGAGAACGATCCAAGCTTCTCTCCTGACGGAACGCAGGTTGTTTTTTCAGAAACAGCGAATGATAACTCAAGTCTCTGGGTAATAAACGTCAATGGTACTGGCCTCAGACAGCTAACAGATAATTCATTTGAAGATTGGCATCCTTCATGGGGGGCAAAAGGAATTGTATTCTCATCCAATAGAGATGGGTCTGGCATCCATTGGTTTTGGATTGTCAATCCAGATGGTACTGGCTTAAAGAAATATGGCAATGTCATTGGTACAGACCCTATCTGGACTCCAAGTGGGAATGTTGTTTTCTCGAATGAAACAGCTCAGGTTGATGGGGCCATATCGGTAATATCGAGTTACGATCCAACGAAGGGTGTTAGTAGAATCGTCGTTGATCGGGAGGGATTCGATGCTCATATAAGCATTCGTCCCTTTCGTGAGCCTCATGAAATCAGTCTGGAAAGCTTTGGTAAGCTTCGTGTTGCAATTCTTTCCAGCAAGTCATTTAATGCCGTGACTCAAGTGGATCCAGCAAGTATCCGTTTCGGACATTCTGGCAATGAGATGAGTTTATATAAGTGCTATGGCAAAGGAAAAGATGTAAACGGTGACGGCATACCTGACCTGATTTGCCGCTTTTATATCAATAAAACAAAGCTGCAGACCACTGATCGAATAGCGAAAATGCGGTTTCATGACGTTAATGGGATTCCATATGAAGGATTCGATTCAATCCATGTTGTACAGAAATTCGATTTTTTTGACAAAATCAAAAATTACATCGATGACGATGACAACAAAGACAGTGATTGATGAATTAATTAAGAAAACTTAGTTATATCTTCCATGGTAGGCACTCAACAAATTTTAATAGTTTGGTGAGTCCTACCGCGAGTTTCTGCACCATGTCTGTTAGATCAGCATGTAAAATCAGTTAACATACAATTCACATCCGTTGACACGTCAGTTGACATTGAAAACCTCAAGCAACAACTGCGGGAATCCAAAGAGCGCGAGCAGTTTTACCAAGACCAGATTCGTAGCCTAGATGCTTTATTTTCGTTGAGAATTCAAATGAAAAAAACATATGCAATAATAGGCGTTGTATTGATTGTCTCTAATATGGTGATTGCCTTTGCTAATTTGAAATCGCCAAATACGCACCTAACAGCATGTAATGAGTTTTTAGGTGCTCTTATCATGCTGTGTTTTGCTTTTTATTTTTGGTCATCTGGCTGGCGTATAGTCGGCTGGGTGTTTTTAATAGCTTCAGTTATTTTAGGCGGGATGACCGCTCATTACATATGGCGCGCTTTCCTAGCTTAGTTATATTTTTTGAGTTACTTGCTGATAGATTTCTATCGACTCCTGCAATGGGCATCCATTAGCACGTATTCTGTTAATAGCCTGCTGTATATCAATTTGCATAACCAGCAATCACCCTACGAATTTTCTCAATCGCCCAAGCAGTGACTTGGGCTGTTCGTGGGTGTCTCTTTTATTTTCGATCATCCTCAAAGCGTGCTGCAAGTCAGTGACCTGCTGTCTCTGGTACATCTCTCGATCGAGAGCGATTTCTTCACGCTTTTTGGACTCTTCAAGCTGATTTTCTAGTAATTCTACGCGAAGTCTCAATTCAGTCTCCGCGCGTCCCTCGTAGACCTTTTTATTTTCTACTACGAGACTTTCTTGGCTCGGTTCACCATAGCATCTGATCAGTTCGATAAGTGAAATCGTACCGTCTGTATTTTTTGATAAAGTACCATTTTTCAAGTGTTTATATAGAGTAGCCTTGCTCTTTTTAAACAACCCCGATGCCGCCAATACTGAAAAATTTGTTGGAGTATTCATACTGTCTACTTTTCTATAATTGTCTATTTTATTTATACCGTAGAAAATTATAGAATTCCAGTGAGAATTTTATAGCTAGGCTAATCCCCAACAGGCACGGCATAAAACCCGCTGCTTGCATTGCCGTAGTAATGATCTGTTTTGATGAGAACACAGAGATGCTTTGCAGTACCTTCGATGCAGGTTGTGTACTGTATATTGCCGCCATGCCGTTTTAAATAGTCCGCCGTCGCTTGAAGTTGTGGCATTTCCGCTTGTAGCTGCGCCTTCTGATTCATCAGGTCGGTGAGTGAACTGCGCTGCCAGTATAGGGCTAGAAACATCACTAGCAACGCGCCCAGAGCGACGACTGCCACACCAGCACTTAGTTTCCAATAAACCTGCTTATCAAACCCACTCAATGCGCCCATGAGCCGCTGCTCGATCTTGGCTGCATTGGCAATATGGGTTTTGGCACTGGCTAATGGTACTTCCAGCTCATGGCTAAGATGCCCTTTTAACTCTCTGGCTACGGCAGGGGCAACTTGAGTGGTGGCACTTCTGACGGCACTGGTCACGTTGTCGGTGATTTGCACCGGTAATTTACTCAACTGGCGGACAGCATCGAGCGTGCTGGCTCTAAGTGCTTCCAGCTCTCGCTTTTCCTGCGCCAACTGTTGGCGATTCTCTTCCAGTGCATCGGTCGCCTTTTTAACGACAACATATAGCCCTTTGAAATCTTCTGCACTACTCATAAGCTGAATCCGCCTCGATCATAGTCACGCTTCGGTGTTTGGTCTTTCTCTCGCTCTGGTTCTTTCACTTGCTGTCGTACCCGCTGCTCTTGCTCAATTTCAGCATCCCAGCCTGCGGCAATGTCGTCAGCACCCTCTAAGAACGCCATAGTTTTGGCGTAGTCATCCAGCTCTTTTTGCGCCGCTGTCGTCTTTTTAGACTCAATCACAGCTGCGTAATCCCGCTCAAGTGATCGCAGCAACTGCTCGCTGACGATGATCTCTTGCTCGATCTCAAGCGGCGGCTGTAGTCGTTCAAGGTTTCTGGCTTCGATCTCGCGGTTATGATCGCCAATCTTCGTCGCCACCCCGTCACGTTCTAGTGCAGTGCAATCAGGCCCCATGTGCAGGGTCGCCTCTCGATCTATGCCTTGGGCTTCTAAACTTAATGCACTGACCTGTACGCCATATTTTCCAAGAACCTGATTCTGCAACTCTGCCCAGTGACCGCGTAGATGTGACACCTCATCTTTACTTAAACTCAAGCCACGTTTAAAACGGTCAGAGTCCGATAACTCAACTTCACTTTTTTGACCTAATCCATCCACCAATATTTGTCGCGTTGTAGTCAGCAGATGGGCGTGATAATTATCGTTATGTTCTTCGTCGATATGATGCGGTGCATGGATATTCATGTCCACAGCAACGCCATAACGATTGGCAATGTATTTGGACAAATCTACCACCAACTCTTTACGCTCATCCGCAGTCGCTTCTTTCGGCAAAGCGATAATATATTCTCGCGCAACTCTACCGTCTTTGCGCTTCTCGGCATGTTCGGATTTATTCCATAACTGATTGCGGTCTAACGCCCATTCAGCATCAACACCATATGGCAAAATGATCTGACTATTACTTTTAAGAATACCTGACTTATTGCTGTAATCATGCGTCCGTCCTTCGCGTTCACACTCAATCACCGTACCCGAACGATAGGCAGCAGCGGCTGTTGCACTTCGCCCTGTGCTACGGCTGACTGGTTTGACTTGCATCATGTAGAGTGCCAAAAGGTTTACCTTTGCATAATACTGGACGATTGATTTGATTTGTCTTACTTCGTAGAACGCATGAGTTGAGTAACAACTCGTAAATGCGCCCTTACGGTATAAGTCGAAGTGCCTATGAACGAAGTTTATAGCACATTCGGCGATTATTTGTCAGCATGATTTTACTATGTTAGGCTTGCTTTAGATTTTGGCATTAAGGGGCGGTCGATGAATAGCAAAGTAGCAGCAACACTTGAAGAACAGATCAAGAAACAGCAGGAAAAATTAGCTCAACTGAAAGCCCGTAAACAAGCCATTGATGCAAGGGTTAAAGCGTCAGAATCGAAAAAAAGTCGTACGGATGATACACGCCGTAGAATTTTGATTGGGGCAATGGTTCTTGATCAGTGGAAAAACAATTCTGATTCCGAAGCAAAAACCAAACAGGCTTTAGATAAATTTTTGACTAAAGACAATGATCGAAAATTGTTTGGCCTTAGTCCGTCTTCTCAAGGCTAAATTCTTCGGCGGCTTTGTAGTCTGCTTTGATTTTTTCGAGAACATGAACAACATCTAGTCCTGATTGTTCTACATAATTACGAACGTATTTTTCAGTGATCTCTGGATGATTTTTCTGTATTTGTTTGAGCAAAATAAGTTGAAGACCTGCAAATGAAGATGATGCTTTAGGTGGCTCTATTTTTTTGTGCTCTGATTTATGTTCTATTGTTTTTGTTTTTTGCTTAAATTTAAATAAAAATCCAACGATTTTTGTGCCTTCTTTGATCTGCTCATAAACCACAACAATGTCTGTACTTTCGTTTATCTGTGTTACAGATAAATCGAGTACGCGCCTTTTGAAATGCTCCATTCTTTGATATTCATCTTGATTTACCCCTAACTGCTCCCTAAATTTTCCTATCTCAAATAATGGCGTTTTTCCTGCCGTGCGCCACTGAATAAGTAATTCGTATAACCGCACTGCATAGGCACTATTCAATCCAGAAACTTGCTCCAACTCATAGCTCGTAAAATTTTCTTCAAGGCGGGTTATTTCAGGCACAACCTCTATACCGAAACGCAAACGAATTAGCCCAGATTTAGGTCGATGAGACATTGCTGTCACCCAACGCACCGTCACTGGCTCGTATATATCTTCAATGAATTGCCATACCGTTACGCGCCGATTAAATAGAGTTTCAACCGCTTCAGCCAGTGCTTGATATGCTGTCTGCTTAGCTACACCAAACAATCTGGCGTAGTCTTGCGCGCGAATTGTAAGTAAGGTGTTTTCTGTAATGCCATCGCCTGTTTCGCGCGCTTGGACAATCGCCATTAAAATCAACCTCTGCTCAACAAGACCGAGTGTATAACTTGCCTTAATCAACTCGTTGGACTTTACAACTAAGTCTGACTTTTCCATAAGTAATTCAATCCAACTTAAATAGCCTCACATTTACATAGAGTGGCTATAACCTCAAATTAAATAGTGTAGCTTTTTTGTAGGAAAACGTGGCTATATAGGTAGGAAAACGTGGCTATATGGGTAGGAAAACGTGGCTAAAGGTCTGCTGTATCCGTTGTGTAGCAATGCTTTCAGACTGCCTAAAAGCTTTTAAAAGCTTTTAAAAGCTTAAAAAGCCCATGAAGAGCATTTTTGCTGTGGAAAAGTCAAAAGCAAAACAGTCGTTATCTCTAAAATCTGTGAGCAAGTGATCTTAGTAGAGTAGAGCTTTACGATAAGATGATTGCTTCTTATCGGTGTTTGAGTCGTGGTTAAAATACACACAACAACATATAGTATTACTGTATACTGCGTAGTAATACTATATGTGGGAGTAAATCAAAATGACAATAAGTGTACTTCGTGCCT
>JANYEL010000144.1 GCA_025363155.1 Moraxellaceae bacterium | reverse complement strand
AAACTCTGCATCACATCGACCATTTTTTGCATTGGTAGGCGATGCCAATTTTTTACAATTTCTAAATAAAGCCCATCACTTTGGCGCAGTAGGCTGAAGCCGTATTGAATTGATTGTTTAACGATTTCTTCTAAGCTGTCTGATTCAATCTGAGTAATGAGACTCTGCAGCGCTTTAACAACCTCATGCGTCCCTTTTTCAATCAGTGCCTCAATTAACGCCTGCTTATCATCAAAATATTGATACAAAGAACCAACGCTGACCCCTGCCATTTCTGCTATTTTTGGCGTAGTAACCGCATCAAGTCCATACTTGCTAATGCAGAGCGCGGTCGCGTCAATCAGTGCGGTGACCATTTGTTGGGAACGTTCTTGCTGTGGGCGTTTACGCATAGCGACTCTGATAATCCAAAATAAAACCAAAAGAAATAAATTTAAATACGAATTGAATGCGAATGTATATTCGTATTAACCTCAGCTTAATGCAATCGCATTGGAAAGACAAGAGATGAGCTTCGCTGCTCATTATCGCCTCGATTTATAGCCCACATTGTGAATTGTCATATGCCAGAAATTCAGGTACCTACACGCGCCAAATCTTTTGCTGAAACCCAAAAGAAACCGGCATGGATTAAGGCATTAGGTCCAATTATAGGACAAAATTTCATTCCAGATCAGCAAGAGTATCAAACGCTTGTTGACGCGCTCACTGAAGGCGATGCGCTGATGGATGATTATATTGAGTGGATGTTCGCGACCAATCCTAAAGCGGCTAAGCAAAAATACGATCAAGCATTACATCATGGCATTGATAGCGTCGAAGATTGTCCAGAGCAACTTCGCAAAGTTTTTGCTCATTATGAAAAGACACCTGAATGGCTAGATCGCAACCTGATCAATGATGCGATTGCCTATATTCATGGTGCGGGCAATGATGGTGTGCACGTGTTGCGTGATGCTGCTCTGATGGGTGGATATTTGTTATCTGGATTTAATCATGCCTTGGTCATGACTGGCGCACTCAATCAAGATGCGTCGAAGCGATTTGCCGAAACAGCAAAATGGTGGATGGATTGCACCGAATATGGCGGTCTTGAGCGTTTTGGCGCAGGGTTTAAATCTACGTTACACGTCCGATTTATTCATGGCTTAGTACGCCGCAGTCTGAATGCAAATCCAAAATGGGATGCAGGAACGTGGGGTGCGCCGATTAGTCAAATTGATATGGCTGCAACCAATTTAGCGTTCGGTCTGGTGTTTTTATTAGGCTTGCGTGCTATGGGTAAATTCCCGACACCGCACGAATCATGTGCTGTCATGCATTTGTGGAAATATGCGGGCTGGCTAATGGGCGTTGAAGAACGCTGGTTGGTCGACAATGAAAGCGAAGGCCTAGTGCTACTTTATCGTACGCAGCTTACCCAATTAGATGCGGATTGGACGAGTAAAGCGCTGGGTAAAGCACTTTCTTTAGAGCCGCTTCATCGTCATTATCCGCGTTTCAATGCGTTGCGCCGTCGTTTTGCGTATCAACAGCATTTGAGTATTAGCCGATATTTCATTGGCAGTAAGAATATGGAGAAACTGGGTTTATCAACCCGTGTTTTGCCATGGTATCCATTATTTGCTACACCATTCACTGCGGTGACGTATACCGCACAAAGGCTGCTCCCCCCGTTGCGAACGGCTCAACAGCAACGCGGACGACAGGCGCAACGTGATTATATGGCAACGTTTGGCGAGAGAGGTTTAACGACCATTCAGCCTGACAAGAATCATCCAGCGCATATTTAAAAGTGTTCTTAGCAAAAGAGTACTTTTAAAATGAGTTTTATTGCCAACGTTCCGCACATTATTGCCATATAAGTGATGATGTGAATATGCAAAACTGCCCCCTAATCTTCAAGATCCACTTGGAATATGTACTTATGACGACTTTAAAAGGCAAGACAATCTTTATTACTGGCGGTAGCCGTGGTATTGGTCGCGCAATCGCACTCCGCGCAGCACGTGATGGTGCCAATGTAGTGATCGCAGCAAAAACTGCGGT
>JANYEL010000052.1 GCA_025363155.1 Moraxellaceae bacterium | reverse complement strand
GTATAAATGAGAATCAATGTTAGCATGAGTCATTCTTGTAATATTTTGAAATAAATATGTCGAAACATGTCCTCAAGCAACGCACACTCCGTCGCACGATTCGCGCGACTGGAATCGGCTTGCATAGTGGTCAGAAAGTGTTTTTGACATTGCACCCGCATGTTATCAATGGCGGCATTGTTTTCCGTCGCGTTGACCTCGATCCACCAGTCGAAATTCCAGCGCAAGCCCTACTGGTTAATGAAACGACCATGTCTTCCAATTTGGAACATGATGGTGCGCGGATTGGCACGGTTGAGCACTTGATGAGTGCGTTGGCAGGTCTCGGTATCGATAATCTAATGATCGATGTCTCCTCGGCTGAAATTCCCATCATGGATGGCAGCGCGGGTCCTTTCGTATTCTTGATCCAAACGGCAGGCATTGTTGAGCAAGACGCGCCGAAGCAGTTTGTGCGGATTATTAAACCTGTTGAAGTGCTGGTTGACGATAAACGTGCGGCCTTTACGCCTTATGATGGTTTCCGAGTGTGCTTTACCATTGATTTTGATCATCCTGCATTTGATGAAGAGCACCAGTCAGCAGAATTAAATTTCTCAACCACATCGTATGTGGAAGAGCTAAGTCATGCGCGGACCTTTGGCTTCTTACGCGACATTGAATACATGCAGGCCAATAATCTGGCACTTGGCGGCAGTTTGGATAATGCCATTGTGGTCGATGATCACGGCATTGTGAATGAAGATGGTTTACGCTTTGCTGATGAGTTTGTTCGTCACAAAATGTTGGATGCAGTTGGCGATTTGTACTTGTTGGGCTATAGCATCATTGGTCAGTTCGATGGTTACAAGTCTGGACATGCGTTAAACAACCAGTTACTTCGTGCATTACTTGATCAACCTGATGCCTACGAAATTGTGACATTTGATGACAGGAATACTTGTCCAATTGAGTACATTGAAGCGGATTAAAAGACAAATTTTTTATAAAACAAACAATTAAAATAAAAACATAGAAAGTAAGTAAATGTTACGTTGTAACGTATTGTCCCGTTTATCGTTGTTCTCTTGCCAACCGTCGTAGGGACTCGCTAATATCCGTGTCTTGAAACGCTGAGGCAGCATCATCCAGTATTTGCCGAATCTCCGGAGTGAGTGCAGGCAGTCGGCCATGACTTATGTTTTTTGGCTTAGGCTGGGTCTCGATCACAATCTTCAAACGCTTAACCGCAGCAAAATCTGGAAGCTGCTGAAGTGCTTTGATCACGTGGTGCTGCAAATACCTTAATTGACTGGCCGCTGTATGATGTTCTGTTGCTATACATAGCACATCATTTTCTAACGCAGCGACTTGCCAATCCCCCTCGTGCGAAAGGACTTGGGTTAGAATGGGCGAAATCAATTGAGTTAATTTCTTCAGGTACTCAATATGAGTCTGAAGGTTTTGAAAACTGTTTTGTGAATAGGATTTTTCGGCGACCCTTCTTTGTTTTTGGAAAGGTTGAGCAGGAAGTTTCATGTTGGTAAGTCTTCTTTAGAATGACTGTGGTGGCGCGAAGAAGTTGATCGTGTTGCTACGATAGCGAACCGTGTGGTTTACGGCAAGACATTCTCGATCAGACTTATAAAAGATATGCGGGCACGATGTTTGCATAGTCACAATATGACCGATACGCAGGACTTAAACATGAGGTTGTTTATGCATTTGAAGATGTTTCGCGTTCAGCGAGCTTTGTTTGCGTTATCCACAATAGTGTTAAGTAGTGCTTGTTTTATTTCTTCGAGTTCTGCTGCTGAGGCTCAAACGACGGGTTCAAGTATCGCCGTCTTTGGTCAAGCAACAACATCGGCGGATGCGTCGATTGCACAGTTATGGCAACAACAAACCGCACTCGCGACATCGCTTGAGTCGGTGGGTTTAGTTGGGCATGACGATGATGAAGTTCATCATCAACATAGTAATATTGACGGAATTGGCGGTGATTATGATGCTGATGCAGTATCGTCATCTCAGTCAGACCGTATCCGTGACACGATTAATCAAGTTGCTGAGCAAGTTGAGCGTCGTGACTCAGGTCTGCAAAGTCTGAATCAGTCTTTGACAAGCCGTGCGCAACCAAAAGTTCAATTGGGCGATATTCTAGCCGTTGAACCTGTTGCCAATGCACGTGTTTCCTCACCGTACGGTTATCGTACTTTGGGTGGTCGTGAGTTTCATCCTGGTGTAGATTTGGCTGTTCCTTATGGTTCACCGATCTATGCAACTGGCACAGGCGTTGTCGTGTATTCAGGCTGGAAAAACGGTTATGGTAATTTCATTGAAATTGATCATGGCAATGGTTATGTGACACGTTATGGTCACTCATCGCGTTTATTGGTTTCTGTTGGTGAACAGATCAAAAAGAACCAAGAAATTGCGTTAGTAGGCTGTACAGGCCGTTGCACAGGTCCTCATGTTCATTATGAAGTCTTGTTGAATGGTCAACGTCAGAATCCAGCGACTTATTTGGCTTTAGCGCCACGTCGTGAGGATTGATTTAGTCTGCTCATAGCATGTACTGATCAAGGAAGAGTCATTTGATATAGTCAAATGGCTCTTTTTTCATTTTGAGCGAGTCATCGCCTATAATGCGTTCGTTTGAGTCATATGTGTTTTTGATGTGGGTTGTTTTTTTAATTTGAAGTGGAAGTTTTATGTCTGAGTATGCATCAGAGTCTTTAGCTAATCCGTCTGTGCCTGTGTTGCGCGACCGTTTTTGGCAGCATTATTCTTTGACCGAGCTAACGATGCCTGAATGGGAGGCGTTATGCGATGGTTGTGGGCTGTGTTGCCTTGTGAAGCTCGAAGATGAAGATACGGGTGAGGTGGTTTATACCAGCGCGGCGTGTCAGTTACTCGATACCAAAACCGCGCGCTGCACCGATTATACCAACCGCCAGAGCATTGTCCCTGATTGCTTACAATTAACGCCTGAGCGCGTTCCTGAGTTGAAATGGTTACCGCCGAGTTGTGCGTATAAACGGCTTGATTTAGGGCAAGCCTTGCCAAGTTGGCATCCACTGATTACAGGTAATCCAAAAAGTGTACGTCAGGCGCGTAAGTCTGCGGCGGGGCGTTGTGTGTCGGAAAAAGATATCAATGAGGCGGATATTGAAGAGTATGTGATTCGCTGGGTAAGGTGATTTCTGAATTATATTCAGGGTGGGTTAAGAGTCCACCCCACCGCGTCATCAATAGATGGGTTTCTTTCGTCAATCCATCCTACATGCTGTAGGAGAAGTGTTAGGACTCAGCTGTAGCGGCGCAACTTATACAATGATTTGTGGCTGGAGACATTCCTCATGACTAAAAAAGGGCTTCTCAGTAAGCTGTTCTTAATCCCGTTTATAGCCATGCTATGGTTTGGCTACCATATTGATATGCAATATAGTAGGATTTTTTCTGAAAAACATCTTTCCGCAATTAGCGATCGAAATATCCCTATAGAGATTAAAGGTGAAGTATTCTATTTTACGAAGCAGGAAGAATTAGTATACTATACTGACATATGCGGTTTTATATCTATGATTGCGTTAATGGGTATTTTCAATTTTTTGTGTAGAAAAAAGTAACGCGTAAATATCAAACGATTAACCAGACTCCAGTCGAGTCTGGTTCCAAACATGTCCTATTGAATTCGTACACTTATTCCCTTACATCATGCGTCAGCTTCCCATATTCCACACACGCCGCTTCATGTTCCTCATGACGTGGTTCGCACTGTCCCGCACTAATCCACCCTTGCAGAGTTGGGAGCTGCTGTATTTGCTCGCAGTACGCCATAGCCGCATCACTCAGTTGTAAACCATAACTCGCAATTCGCAGCACGACGGGTGCATAAAATGCATCAACAGCAGTAAATTCACTGCCAGCTAGGAAAGGGCCGTTAAACTCTCGCAATCCTTGGTTCCATAGTTCGTCGATACGAGCGATGTCTTTTTTCAAGCCGCCTGGGATTTCATTGAGTTGCACTTGAATGCTGCAATTCATCGAACACATTTCACGCAGCGTCATAAATCCAGAATGCATTTCAGCCGCCGCAGAGCGCGCCCATGCACGAGCCTTGATACTCATCGGCCAGACTTGAGGATAGGATTCTGCCAGAAACTCGGTAATTGCTAGTGAATCCCACACAGTTAGATGATCCGCAACCAAGCACGGCACTTTGCCTGTGGGGGAGAATTTGCGGAATGCATGCCAATTATCTTCGCCAAACAGCGCGATGTTTTCTTCAAAAGGAATATTCAGTGTGGTCATCAATAACCACGGACGGAGCGACCAAGAGGAGTAGTTCTTGTTAGCGATAAAGAGCGTATACATAAATCGGAATCTCCGTCGAAACGAAAGGATCGAGCTTTCATGCAAGTCAAATCACGGGTTTTAAATACCAGTAAACAGTCATATCAAAAGGCGTCCATCGACTGACCTTGACGCCCGCTTCTTGTAATCCATTGCCCACCCAAGTATTGCAAGTCTTGAGCATGCTATATCGGCCATTGGCTTGGAAAAACGCATCGTTCTGATCATAGTGATAATTGGGGATATTTTGCGCACTATTTTTGACTAAAGGTACGGTTTTTAAGACGTAATTCAGTAATTGTGTGTATTGGTTTTGGGTGAGGCGTAAGTGATAAGTCTGACTGCGTGCCATGGATTGAAATTCGCTATTGCTGAAATATTCAACGTGGACAAGGCTTTGGTCTTGGCCTGATAAAGCAATCATCGCCCGTTTGAAGGTTAAATCTTTCCATTCGGGGGTGTTTAAATAAAACTCACGATCACCCCAGCCTATGGCGACAAAGTCAGTTCCAAGATGAGGACTTAAGAAAGCGTTGGTCTGAAATATCGTTGTCCAGTCGATCTGCGGTGTGCGTGTCGGGAAGATGAAATCGGTATGCACACCGTTTGAGCTAATGTAGGCATCAATCGTTGCTGTATTTGAAGTGGTATTCGGACTGGCCTGATTCGAGTTTGCGGGGAAAAGAAGTAAACCAAATACCACGAGAAGGTAAACCAAGACCAAGCAGATCAAGAGCATGATGGGCGTTGCGATCAGTAAAACGATTCTTTTCATAGATCAGCGCGATGACCTCATCATGCTTAGGATGTGTATTTCCGTTTATTCACCGCGAATGTAGCTTTGTAATTGTTCAATCAGATTTTTTTGATCTTCTATCACGCCTTTGACCAAGTCGCCGATGGAAATCAGTCCAAGTAATTTGTCATTATCAATCACTGGAAGATGACGTAAGCGATTGCTTGTCATGAGAATCATGCAGTGTTCGTTGGTTTGCTGTGGCGTCACAGAAAGCACGTTATCACTCATAATTTCATGAACGAGAGTTCCATAGGACGACCGTTCCATCAATGCCACTTTACGGGCGTAATCGCGTTCGCTGACGATGCCAACCACTTTTTCTTTATCAGTCACAATCAATGCGCCAATTCCTTTGTCTGCCATCAGCGTAATGGCTTCAAGCACCGTTGCCGTAGGCGTGATGGTGTAGATGGCGTGGTTTGCTTTTGAATTGAGGATATGTGCGACCGTTTGCATAATGTTTTCCATTAAGTCATTGACTGGAATAATGCTATTTTACTTTTATAGCAACAACCTAGCGGCGTAATAGGTTAAATCGAATAACATCGCTATTCGATTTATAGCATAAAAATGCGCATGGTAAAGTGATTTATTGCGGTTGTTTTTACTTATTTTTTATTAACGTGTGTTGTGGTGGCTTGCAGTAGGTCAATGGTTTGCAGCCATGCAAATACATTATTTAGCACTTCATGGACTTCTGCCGCTGGCAGTTGGGTGGTTTGCTGTACATGATCTTTCAGTGCATCAATTCGGATCATTTCCTGTGTTTGCAAGGTGTCGATGATGAATGCCCACATCGGGTGAATGGGATAAACGTGGGTCATAAACTTTTGATCACGGAAGACCAGTAAGCATGACGGCTGCACTTGAATCTCGTCCGCTGTGGTATTAACTGCCCACGTGTGCACTGGATATTGATAAGCCAAAATCCAACAGGTGGTTTTCAGTTGAAGGTCGGGGTTGTCGTTTTGCCATTCGACTTCGGCCATCTCAACATAAAGTTCCATCCATTCGTATTGCATCAATTCACGCAGCCACGGATAGTCGCTGTGAAGATTTTTTAGATGATTCAGTGGACTTGAATCGGTAGATGATTCGCTATCAAAAATATCCTGCTCTAAGAATTCTTTAAAGTGCAGCGAAATATCATAGTAATAAGGTGAATCACATTGACCGTATTGAAAAAATTCATCAATTAACGAACGCCATAATTCATTCGGTAACAGGGCTTTAGCGATTGGAAAGGTATGTTCAACGAAGCTTTCGATATTATTAAAAATCAAATTCCGATAGGTATTCATGCGTTGGGAGGAAATACCGATTGGCAGTGGAGCTTCATCGGGATGGCGAATCCATTGCGTGAAAGCATGTTGATGCGACTGGAAATTCAGTGGCGTTGGCTGGAGTTCAGTGCTGGTCATGTTATGCGCTCAGGTCAATTCGTGTAGAGCGATGAGTTGCTAAAAAAGATGTTTGCTCATCTCGAATGTAATCAACTTCGGTTAATAACACATCAAGTTCAGGAATATTGAAATCACGCTCTAACAATGTCGGACGCACGCCAATGGTGTCATAAGTGAATTGTAAGAGTTCCCAAACTGCCTTGGTCACGTCATCGCCATGTGTATCAATCAGCAACAGCGGGTCTTCATTGTCATGACCAGCAATATGTAGATAGCGTACACGTTCGGATGGCATGGCTTGAATCAAGGCGCGGGCATTGGTGTTGTGGTTGATGCTATTCACATAGACGTTATTCACATCGAGTAGCAGGTCGCAATCGGCGCGTTGAATGACTTCGCAAATGAACTCGGATTCGGACATTTCTGCGGCAGGCATGGCGTAAGTGGAGACATTTTCCAGAACCAAACGGCGACCTAGAATGTCTTGCGCTTGTATTACGCGATCAGCGACATATTTAGCGGCGTCTAAAGTCATGGGAATGGGCATCAAATCATAGAGATATGAGCCATCATTCGTGTAGCTGAGGTGCTCTGAGTAAATCGAAATTTGATGAGTATCTAAGAAGCTGCGGACTTGTTTTAAAAATTCAATATTGAGTGGGCTGACGCCGCCAATCGACAGCGACAGTCCATGGCAAACAAAGGGATAGCGTTCGGTATATTCATGTAAATCACGCGCATAACGTCCTCCCATTCCAATCCAATTTTCAGGCGCAATTTCAAAGAAATCGGGTGCATTTAACAGCTCACCTGAGATCATTTTTTGCTGGAGTTCCGCCATGAAGTCGCGGCGTAGCCCAAGCCCTGCACCTGTAATTCGCGGGTCGATTCGGGATGGATGAAAAGCGGTCACGGTGAATATCCTTGAGTGCAAATCTATATCACAGTTGCTTTAAGCAAAACCTAAAGCAACCGTGACCAACATCTTATTTTTCAACGACCATGCCGTGTGCCATTTTTTTGCCTTTATCAGCACCACATTTTGCTTCGCCGCATTTGCCTTCTTTCATGCCGCCATGTTCAGCTTTATGAACATATGATTCAACGACCATGCCGTCTTTCATTTTTTTGCCTTTGTCCGCGCCGCATTTAGCTTCGCCACATTTACCTTCTTTCATGCCACCCATTGCTGGTTTGTGGATGCCGCATTTAGCTTCTTGGGCCTTCTTGTTTGCGCCACAATTTGCATCAGCAGTTTTTTCCATGGCCATCGCCATTGGAGCTGGCGCAGCCATTTCCGCAGCATGTGCTACACCCGTCAATGACATAGCAAGCATTGCAGCGATTGGGGTCAGTGTTTGTAGTTTGTTTGACATGGGAGTTATTCCTTCATTATTGCCTTGGGAGTAAGTAGGCACACGTCATCATTGAGGTGCGCTCCTAGAGTAGACGAAGCAAATCAGGATTTGTTACATCGATTTCAAAAAAAAGTATAAATATTTTATTTCGTGCAAATTTATTCAGAAAATCTGTAATGAACCGACCACTCACGTGTCTAAGAAGTACATATTCCTAAATAAGTTGAGTTGTCCCCATGAAACATTTCTGTCCACACCAAGCCGCAGCAACGGTACATGCCTTGCTTGCACGTCTTTCAAATCTCATTCAGCCTATCGATGGATTACCGTCTTTAGCGCTGCGACTTTATCTTGCGCCTGTTTTTTGGACTGCGGGATTGAATAAACTCGCTGCGTTTCCGGATACGGTTGCGTGGTTTGGCGCGGATGGTTTGGGCTTGCCATTTCCAACATTAATGGCAAGTTTAGCGACGGCAACGGAATTGTCGGGCGCAGTGTTATTAACGCTTGGTTTGCTCACTCGCTGGATTAGTATTCCGTTGATCGTCACAATGTTGGTAGCGATATTTACGGTACATTTGCCGAATGGTTGGCAGGCGATTGCAGATCCAACAGCGCCATTTGCCAATATGCGTGTGCATGATGCAGGCGATAAGATTCAAGCCGCGCGTGAGATTTTGCAACAATATGGCAATTATGATTGGCTGACTTCGAGCGGTGGTTTTGCGATTATCAATAACGGCGTTGAGTTTGCAGTGACGTATTTGGTGATGTTGCTTGCGCTGATTAAGATGGGTGGCGGACGTTTTGTGAGTGTGGATTATTGGTTGGTTCGTTTTACAAAGCGTTGAGTGTGAGTGTTTGGCAATAAAAATCCGCAATGGCAGTGATGCAATTGCGGATTTTTTGTTTGTGAAGCAACGGCTTTTGAGAGTTAAGCCTTTGGTAAACCATTCATCCACGCATCAATCTGCTGATCATCAGGTTCGACAAAACGATACTTCGGTAACGTCTGATGGATTAAATTCATCTGGCGCATAAAGCGTCGGCAATGACCGCAAATGGTTAAGTGAAGGCGAAAGCTCATGCGCTGGGATTTGGTCATATTCCCATCGATGTAATCGCTTGAAAGATAACCGATATCTTTACATTTCAACATATCAATCCTCCTTAACAGTCGCCAGTGGCTTCGTAATGCGACACCATTGCATGAATGGTAATTCGCGCCCGATGCAATAGCACCCGTAGATTAGACGCAGAAACTTTCAAATTGTTACAGACTTCTTCTGCATCCAGTCCCATAAAATCAGTCAGTGTCATCGCCATACGCTGGCCTTGCGGCAGCTTGTCTAAATGCTTTTCTAAACACTCTTTTAAAACATGCGCTTCCAGTAATTTGTCGGGCGAATCGTCAGTCCAGCCTTTGAATGGCGTTGCCCAATGTCCCGACTTATCAAATGAATGTTGCAGTGGATCTTGCTCGTCAGTTAACCCTTCGAGGGAGATTTCACGACTGGTTTGGCGAATGTAGGTATAGGCTTTGTTGATGGTAATGCGCACCAGCCAAGTTTTTAAGCTCGAACGATGTTCAAAATTTGGGAGTGCCGCCAGCGCCGCAATCCACGCTTCTTGGACAATATCATCGACCGCATGAGGGCAAATGCTGCGTGCCGCCGCTGTCATCGCACCGCCATTTTGTTTCATGACCTCGCGCAAGGTGGTGCGATCACCTGCGGTGATCTTTGCTGCAATTTCGATTTCTTCTTCGTACATAGATGACTCGAAAGCAATTTTTGAATGAATAATGAATCAT
>JANYEL010000027.1 GCA_025363155.1 Moraxellaceae bacterium | reverse complement strand
GCACTAAGCACTAGTGCCTCGGCGATATTCTGCTGCTCGACCAAATTCCGAATGGTGTGACCGCCTTTTTGGTCGGCGAAAGCGCATTTTTCATCATGTGACATGGTACAGCCGCTAAGCAAAGGACACTCAGCAAAAAGTCCACTGACCCAATCGACAAAGACGCGTACTTTGGGCGACAGGTGGCGGTTTTGAAGATAGACGGCGTTAATTGGCATCGGTGCGGGAGTCCACTGCGGCAGGATCTCCACTAGCTCGCCCGATTCGAGATGCGGCATGACCATAAATTTGGCACACTGAACCAAACCAAAGCCTTGAATGGCAAGGTCGATATAGGCATCAATATCATTGACCGAAACAAGTCCATCAACCTGAAATTCCGTGATTTTGCCATCAACGACAAAATCCCAATCCATATTGCGGCCAGTACGACTGGAGAAATAATTCACAGCGCGGTGATTTTTTAACTCGGAAATAGTTAGCGGTACGCCATATTCTTCGATATAGGCTGGCGATGCGAGGGTGACGCATTGGAAAGTACCAATACGGCGCGCAATCATACTCGAATCTTGTAACTCACCGACGCGGATCACACAGTCAACCGCTTCGCCGACCAGATCAACTGGACGGTCGCTCATACCAATGACCAACTCAATCTCGGGATATTTACAGCTAAATTCACACAAGCGCGGAATCAGAATCAACCGTCCGATTGAAGCTGGCACGTCGATACGAAGTCTACCTCGGGGCCCACGTTCAATATCATGAAATGCGGATTCGCTGTCCGCCACATCAGCGAGGATCCGCATACTGCGGTCGTAGTAAACCGAGCCGTCTGGGGTGAGACTGATCTTACGCGTAGTGCGATTGAGCAATCGCACCTGTAAATGTTTTTCCAATGCTTGAATCGTTGTTGTCACCGTTGCGCGTGGTAGCCCAAGACTATCGGCAGCGAGACTAAAGCTATTTGTATCCACCACCTTGGTGAAAACCTGCATGGCTTGAAAACGATCCATAACCCTCTCCTATTTCGAACTGTAAAGTCCCTTCGGCGAACTTCTGTACGACACCTTCTAGTAACATCATACGCCATTGTTCGCAAAAAACGAATAGTGTTGTCATTTTTTGTATATTTATTCGTTATTAACTAACGAATATGATGCCAGTCATTGCTAGAGCCATCCTTTATCTCTCCCAAAAACACGACAGGCGACCGCGCCTACGATGGCTTTCCCCATACATTGACTAAAATATATAGGTAATCTCATGTCTATTACTATTACATCCAAGCCTTTTATTCTATCGGCGATCGTGGTCGCCATACTCGGTGCCGCTACAGGAACTTTTCTCGCCCGTCATGCTAACGCAGAAGCGAAACCAGCAGCCAGCATGCCTACAGCGACTCAGGTCGATGTCGCCACGGTGATCAGTCGGGATATTACTGACTGGCAGGACTACTCTGGCCGACTTGAGGCGGTCGATCATGTAGATATCCGCCCACAGGTGACCGGCACGCTGACTTCGGTCAATTTTAAAGATGGCAGCTATGTGAATAAAGGTGATGTGCTGTTCACCATTGACCCACGCCCCTATGCTGCTGAGGTCGCTCGTGCTCAGGCACAACTAGCGGCCGTCAATGCCAATGTGACCTTCACTACGGCGAGCCTTGCACGTAGTCAGCGCCTGATCACCGACAACGCCATCTCGCGTAGCGATTATGAACAAACTCAGAACGCCGCCAAAGCAGCCGTCGCAAATCAATTGGCTGCTCAAGCGGCGCTTACCTCTGCCAAACTCAACCTCGAATACACTCGTATTATTGCACCTGTCAGTGGTCGAGTATCCCGTGCCGAGGTGACTGAGGGTAACCTCGTTGCAGCTGGTGGGGCCGCACAAGTTCTGACCACATTAGTATCGACCGCACATATCTACGCGTCATTCGATGTCGATGAACAAACATTCCTCAAATACATCAACCCTGAACGCACTGGCAAAGGGAGTGTCGCACCAGTTTACTTAGGCTTAGCCAATGAAACTGACTTTCCTCGTCTTGGACATGTTAGTTCAGTGGACAACAGCCTGAATACTTCGTCTGGCACTATCCGCGTGCGTGCCGAGTTTAATAATCCAAGTGGAGTGCTGCTCCCTGGTTTGTATGCCCGTATTCGTCTCGGTGGCGGACTGCCGCACCCAGGCATTCTAATTAGTGAGCAAGCAGTCGGCACAGATCAAGACAAACGCTTCGTTCTTGTGGTTAACAATGGCAATAAAACCGCCTATCGCGAGGTGAAACTTGGTGCCCAACAAGACGGTTTACAAGTGATTAACAGCGGACTTTCTACAGGTGATCGTATCGTGGTCAATGGCCTGCAAAGAGTCCAACCCGGAGATGTTGTAACGCCCAATGTAGTGACAATGCCAAATGGTTCAGCAACTGCTGCGGTCATTGCTGAGGCTAAAGCTGTAGTCAAAGACTCTGCTGTCAAAGATCAGGTAAAAGGCTAATCCAAAATGAACATTTCTAAATTCTTTATTGACCGCCCGATCTTTGCGGGTGTGTTGTCGGTACTGATCTTGCTGTCGGGCTTGCTCGCAATGTTTCAGTTACCGATTTCTGAATATCCGGAGGTGGTTCCTCCGTCTGTGGTGGTGCACGCCCAGTACCCAGGCGCTAATCCAAAGGTGATCGCCGAAACAGTTGCCGCACCGCTCGAGGAGTCGATCAACGGGGTGGAGAACATGCTCTACATGCAGTCGCAAGCCAATAGTGACGGCAACCTGACACTGACCGTAAACTTCAAGCTCGGTGTCGATCCTGATAAAGCACAGCAACTCGTGCAAAATCGTGTCGCCCAAGCATTACCCCGCTTGCCGCAAGATGTACAACGCCTTGGTGTCACGACGCTAAAAAGCTCTCCTACGCTCACCATGGTCGTTCATCTCATCTCGCCAGATAACCGCTACGATATGACTTACTTGCGCAACTACGCAGTGCTCAACGTCAAAGATCGTCTGGCACGAATTCAAGGCGTAGGCGAAGTTGGTTTATTTGGTTCGGGTGATTACGCCATGCGCGTCTGGCTTGATCCACAAAAAGTCGCCCAACGCGGCCTGACCGCAACAGAAGTTGTGGCTGCTATCCGTGAACAAAACGTGCAGGTTGCTGCGGGTGTCATTGGAGCCTCTCCAAACAGTGCAGATGTTCCGCTACAACTTTCGGTCAATGCACAAGGTCGTTTAAGCTCCGAAAAAGAGTTTTCTGATATTGTCCTAAAGACTTCTGCAGATGGCGGCGTGACTCGCCTCGGTGATGTCGCTCGTATTGAACTGGCTGCCTCAGAATACGGTCTGCGGTCATTGTTAGATAATAAACCTGCTGTGGCAATTCCGATCTTCCAAGCTCCTGGTGCTAATGCGCTGGATGTCTCTGACCAAGTGCGTGCCGCAATGAAGGACTTGTCCAAAGACTTCCCATCGTCAGTGCAATATCGCATCGTCTATGACCCCACCCAATTTGTGCGCGCCAGTATTCATGCAGTAGTAAAAACCTTGCTGGAAGCCATTGCCTTAGTAGTCTTAGTCGTGATCCTGTTCCTGCAAACTTGGCGCGCATCGATTATTCCGCTGCTCGCTGTACCAGTGTCAATCATTGGGACGTTTGCATTGATGCTAATGTTCGGCTATTCGATTAATGCGCTCTCTTTATTTGGGATGGTACTCGCCATCGGCATTGTCGTTGATGACGCCATCGTGGTAGTAGAGAATGTTGAGCGCAATATCGCATCAGGTCTATCCCCGCGTGACGCCACTTATAAAGCAATGCGTGAAGTGAGTGGACCGATCATTGCCATTGCTTTGACCTTAGTTGCAGTATTCGTACCGTTGGCGTTTATGACGGGTCTGACGGGACAGTTCTATAAACAGTTTGCCATGACCATCGCGATATCGACTGTGATCTCAGCGTTTAACTCACTGACTCTGTCGCCTGCTTTGGCAGCAATGTTGCTCAAAGGTCATAACGAAAAACCTGACTGGCTGATGCGCGTGATGAACCGTCTGTTTGGACGATTCTTTGCGGCCTTTAACCGTTTCTTTGGTCGTGCATCAGAAAAATATAGCCGCGGTGTGACTGGCGTGATCTCGCGCAAAGCCTCTGCGATGGGCGTGTATCTTGTATTGATTGCCATGACCATTGGTGTAGCGTCAATCGTGCCAGGTGGATTCGTGCCAGCACAAGATAAACAGTACCTGATTAGCTTTACCCAACTGCCTAATGGCGCCTCGCTCGACCGTACCGAAACGGTGATCCGCCGCATGGGTGAAATCGCACTGAAGCAACCGGGCGTCGAGAGTGCTGTGGCATTCCCAGGGCTGTCAATCAATGGCTTTACCAATAGCTCCAGCGCCGGCATCGTTTTTGTTACATTAAAACCGTTTGATGAACGCAAGACTGCGGATCTATCGGCGAATGCCATTGCTGGTGCACTCAACAAACAATACTCAGGCATCAAAGACGCCTTTATTGCTGTATTCCCACCGCCGCCAGTGATGGGTCTAGGAACGATTGGTGGTTTTAAGATGCAGATCGAGGATCGCGGTGCGCTTGGCTATGCACAGCTCAATGATGCAGCGCAGACCTTTATGAAGGCAGCGGCTAAAGCGCCTGAACTCGGTCCGATGTTTTCCAGCTATCAGATTAATGTTCCACAGCTCGATGTCGATCTAGATCGTGTCAAAGCTAAGCAACAAGGCGTGGCAGTAACCGATATATTTGACACCATGCAGATTTATCTCGGCTCATTATATGTCAATGACTTTAATCGTTTCGGTCGGGTCTATCAGGTACGTGCGCAGGCCGATAGCCAATTTCGCGCTCACCCCGATGATATTCTGCAGCTTAAAACCCGTAATAGTGCTGGGGATATGGTGCCACTTTCATCTTTAGTGACTGTGAACCATACCTTTGGCCCAGAAATGGTAGTGCGATATAACGGCTACACCGCGGCAGATATTAATGGTGGCCCTGCACCTGGCTACTCGTCAAGTCAAGCTGAGGCTGCTGCTGAGCGTGTAGCGGCAAAGACCCTACCGCATGGCGTGCGCTTTGAGTGGACCGATCTGACCTATCAGAAGATTCTTGCTGGTAATGCTGGCTATTGGGTATTTCCGATCTCAGTGCTACTGGTGTTCCTCGTGCTAGCTGCACAGTACGAAAGTCTGACACTACCATTGGCAGTCATCCTGATCGTGCCTATGGGTATCCTTGCCGCGCTTGCTGGAGTGTGGCTAACCAAAGGTGATAACAATATCTTCACACAGATTGGTCTGATGGTATTGGTCGGGCTTTCATGTAAGAACGCGATCCTAATCGTCGAGTTCGCTCGTGAACTAGAGCTGCAAGGCTCGAGTCCAATTCGTGCGGCAATTGATGCCAGCCGCCTACGTCTGCGTCCGATCCTAATGACTTCGATTGCGTTCATCATGGGTGTCATTCCACTGGTGCTCTCATCGGGTGCTGGTTCTGAGATGCGTCATGCCATGGGTATCGCAGTGTTCTTCGGTATGCTTGGGGTGACCTTCTTTGGTCTGTTCCTAACACCGGTGTTCTATGTACTGATGCGCTCGCTACGTCGTGGTCACAAGCTTCACTCGGCAACTGTTCATGAAGCTCTGGTACCTGCTGCAATTGCTTACGAAGAAGGAGCTGTGTAATGAACACTCAACTGACTCTAAAACTGACGCCATTACTAGCTGGACTCGTGTTGGCGGGGTGCTCGCTCGCCCCGCCATATGCGCCGCCTGCAGTGGCGATACCGACAGCTTTCAAAGAAGCACCGATCGTTGACAATAAAGACTGGAAAACCGCCCAGCCAGCAGATGAGGTATCACGAGGGGAATGGTGGACAGTCTTTGGTGATAGCGAGCTCAATAATCTGGAGCAATTAGCCAGCGACGGCAATCAAACATTGAAAGCCGCTGCCGCGAATCTGCAAGCCTCACGGTCACTGCGCCAAGCCGCACGCTCACAGTGGTTTCCGCAAGTCTCCGCAGGCTTTGGGCCAACACGACAGAAAGCATCTCCTGCATCACTCGGACTAGCACCCAAAGCACAGACATCGGCACAGACGTTGTGGCGTGAGCAAGCAGCGGTCTCTTACGAGGTCGATTTGTTTGGCCGTGTCGCAAGCTCAGTCAATGCCGCGACTGCAGCTACCCAGCATAATGCTGCACTATTCCAATCACTGACTCTTGCATTGCAAGCCGATGTAGCACAGGGATATTTCTTGATTCGTCAACTGGATGCTGAGCAAGCTCTGTATGCCAGTACTGTACAATTGCTCAGCGAATCGCAAAGTCTAATCCAGAAACGATATGACGCAGGCTATATCAGCGAACTAGATCTGACCCGCGCTAAGACCGAGCTGTCCTCAGCACAAGCTGATTTACTCGGGATTTCGCGCAGTCGCGCCGATGCTGAACATGCACTGGCAGTGTTACTCGGCAAAGCACCAGCGGAGTTTACGTTGGCACCACAGCCGCTGACCCAAATAGATATCATCATTCCAGCAGATCTACCCTCTTCGCTACTCGAACGTCGCCCAGATATCGCGGCAGCAGAACGAACCATGGCTGCGAATAATGCTCGCATTGGCATTGTCCGTGCAGCGTTCTTTCCTAGTCTAAATCTAACGGGATCACTAGGCTATGAGTCATCTGCACTTAGCGACCTAGGTTCTTGGTCGAGCCGAACATTCCTGTTAGGGCCGTTAGCTGGCACCATCCTGTCGCTGCCAATCTTCGACGGAGGCCTGCGCAAGGCAAATGTCGCGCACGCACGTGCCAATTATGAGGAGGCCGTGGCGCAGTATCGTCAGGCGGTGTTAAATGGTTTCCGCGAAGTGGAGGATGGTCTATCAGATCAGCGCATCCTCAGTCAGCAACTACAAGCGCAAAACGACGCGGTCAATAGCGCCTCGCGTGCTGCCCAAATATCACACCTGCAATACCGAGAAGGCGCCATCAACTATCTGGATGTGATCGAAACTGACCGTAGTGTCTTGCAACAACAGCGCACTGCAGTACAGTTAAATGGTGATCGGGCAAGAGCTGCGGTGAGCCTGATTCGTGCACTGGGTGGTGGCTGGTCGTCAACAACACAACTGGCAACTCGTAAGAGTTAACTGTTTTCTGTGTTTCCATTGGGCAAATTGTGTTCGACTACATACAATTTGCCCTAATTTCTATTATGCAAGGTGCGATTGGATAGCGGATTGCCTTACGCCTAATTGAACCCCTCCCCTAAAATTGTTCCGCCATTTTCGGTCGATTCAAAGGAGAGTCCAATTAATTTTCATAGTGCCGTTCGAGAAATTTCGACTCTACTTAGTGGGCAAATTGAGGTTTAGGTGGTTTTCAGTAATCAGCTCTACGGTTTCGGTCATGATGACCGACTCAATGCGATTGCGGCTATTATGTTTCATAGTATAGAGCGCTTGATCGGCAGGCTGATTAAGGTGGATTTGTATCAACAAAAAGACCTGTGGGGAAACCCCGAACGGGGTACCTGTAAAGCGTAAAAAAGCCCGCGAAAGCGAGCTTGAATATTTAATAATGGAGCACCATACCAAAAGTGTACCAAAACTCGTACTTTCAACAGACAAAAACTCATAACCAACTGAAATATATGGTGCCCTGGCGTCATTAGAACAACATGTGTATGCGATTGTAATAAATAGATATTTAAATTTATAAATAGTTTGGGATACACCACAGGATACATGGTACTCAATACCAGGGGTATTTTCGTCTATATTTCGACCACAATTGCACGTTTAAACCAATGCACTTTAGAACGAATCAAAAGGTACTACTGCGCATGAGCAAATACCTAATGGGTTACAACTCTCGATTTTAGTCCAGTGTCCACGTTAATAAAGGGGTCTAAAACAAATGCTAGTTGATAGATTAAAAAAATAAGCATTTATCTAATCTCAAACATCCTTGCATGTTCCACAAGTTTCACTCTGATCTATCCACATGCTTATCCGCAAGCTGTGGGGATAATTTATGGAGCAGTACGCGCACGCGCAAGAAATATATTTTACGCCAAACGAACTAAACGCGCTTCATTAACTCCCTTTGCTCTCTAAGTAGTGTTTGAACATCTTTCATAAGTTCTCTCAACTTTGGACGGTGTCCACCTTTATAAGCATTTTGTGAACTTCTAGCCTTGCCCTCTGGGGTTGTTGCCCCTGTAGACTTGAGCCAAGGCTTAACGCGGTTGATTAACTCGCGTTGTGCTTGTCGTCTTTCGTCTGTCCATTCACTCATACAGTCACCTTTGATTTAATGGGTTTGACTGGCATAGATGTTCCTTGATCGTGGGTTATGGCTGGTTGCTCTGATTGTGCAGGCGGTGCGCAGTGATTGATTTGCTGGTTCTGTGCAATGTTTGCCGTCTTGGCAAAAACAACTGGGGGATTTCTGATATTTGATAGTGTTTCTAACGTAGCTCTGCATTGGTTTTGTGATCTAAGTGCAAGCTTCATAAACGTCTCAAGAATATCAATGTTCGTTTGATTTTGAGCGCGTCCAATTAGATTACAAAAAAGAGCGTTTAGAGATTGCGATTGGCTCATGAGAAGCCTTTCAGCTTCACGCATAGGATTTTTGTTTTCAGGGTCGGATAGAGTTTTGTTGATCGCCATAAGTGATTCTATTAAATCACTTAGACTGTCCTCTTTATCTTCAGGTGCGTTGTATGGTCTAGCCCTACTAATCAATACAGCGTTTGTGATCTCTGGGGTTGTTTGATGTGGTCGCCCTTCTTTTGGTTCTATTGCTTTAACAACATTTTGATTTTTGCTCATGATTAATTCTCCTTAGTGATACAACCAATTTAAAAATGTCGATCCTGAATCATCCGCAAGCATAAAATCGAGATTATCTCTGTAGGTGCTTGTCATTGGTTGCCAATCGCCATGCACTACATACAAGTGGCTTGCCTCGTAACTGATTGCACCCATCAAATGAAGTTGAACTTCTAACTTATCCATTTGTTCAAAACTTAGGTTTAACGTGCGTCTGACGGCTGTTCGCCATTCTTCGCCCAATACCATTGCGTTATCTGATAGGTGTCCGTTATTGGTTAGGTTGCGTTTCTTCACATCCAACAGGTACGACAAGCCATTCAAAGCGCGTTGCTGTAGCGAGGTAATCGCATCGTTGCTCTGTTCCAACGGTTCAATCATTTGCGCATCGCCAGCGCATAAGTGCGCCAGCAAGTCCGCCTTGTGTTGTTTAAGTAGGTTGATTGTTTCTAGTGGTAATTGTTGACCATTCACCACTTCTAACATGTCGCCCTGACGTTTAAGTGTTGCGCCCTGACGTTCAACAATTGAGATAAGTTCAAAGGTGTTCATATCAAAACACTCCCTTGATTATGATTTTGCTGTTTTTGTGTAGGAACAGCGGGAACGCTGGGAACAATTGAGGGATTGCAAGGCTTTGCGTTTGTTCCCATGCCTAAATCAGGTTTGGGAACACTGGGAACATTATTATCCATTCTCGCTTTTGTTCCCGCTGTTCCCAATTCATTTTTAACGCTGGGAACACAGTTAAACCCTTTAATATCAAAAATGTTCCCGCTGTTCCCATTGTTCCCATTAAAAATAGGCGATTCCGATAAATCATCTTCATCCCACAACTTTGCAGTGATGACATACATACGAACAGGTTTGTCTTGATCTGGTATTCGCTGTTTGCTTGCACCGCCGCCGCGCTCATTTGGTAATAACCACTTATTCGCCAGCAATACTTTTTCGACGTGCTTAGAATCAAAACCTTTACAAAGTTCATTCTTAAACATTAGCGGGAATATTAGGTATTGTTTGCCCTGATCGGTATCTTTGAAATATCCAACACGGTTGTTAATCCGTTCTCGATTGTTATCAGTTGCCATACTCTCAAAACGACTTGAGCCATGAGCCTCAATAAATGCGCGGACGTGTTCTAATATCGCTCGTTCTTCTTGATTGCCAATCCCGCCAAAATTCACGAGCCAATCATTAAAACATCGCAATGATGCCTTTATTGCATCGCCAGCTTGCCAGCCTGTAATCCCTGCTGCTGTTGCCATTTCACCAGCCGCCGCAACCAGTGCAAAACGACGCGATACGCGCATGGCTTGTCCTTGTGCTGCTGTGGGGATGTGTTGATTAAATGATTTGATATGAGCAAGAACCGACGCGGTGCAGGCGGTGCGGTCTTTGGATAAATAATCCACCCATGCCATGCCCGCAATGCCGTAATAAGTCGCTGCTGCATCATTGAGCGTCTTTGCAAAATCGCTCGGGCTGTCCGTATTATGCAACCTCTCAAACAATCCTAGACTCGCCCCAGCATCTGCGGCAATGTCTGCAAGTCTGTTTTCTTGTCCTGCCTTGGTGCGTTGTCCTGCTTGGTTCATCAATGCGGATAGTGATTCTTCACCACTGGATAGCACCAATAGCCGCCATGTTGCCGCATTTCGTGCGCTACCTGATCTATTAGCTCGGTTCTTGCCTTGTTGGTTCGATAACATATAGACAGCTTGTCCAATGTCGCGCGGTTCACATTGACTGATTTCATCGAGTACCAGCAATCCATCATTATGAAGTACCGCTAATCCTTCTAGTCCGTTGGTTGTGGTGCGCCATTGCCGACGATATTTAGCAGGATTACCCCATACACTTGAGGCAACCAGTAAAGCGGTTGATTTTCCGATTGAGCTACTACCGCGTAAATGAAAGCCGCCACTTTCTTCATTAGCAAGCTCTAGCAATGCACCTGCAAATGAAAGCGATAAAGCGAACACAAGGCGGCTGTTACCTTGTGCAGGTTGTGCAATATGAGTAATCCAATCTGACAACGTGCCAGATTGAGAAAACGCTGGTTCTAGTCCAATCGGATTTTGAAAAACGGTACATTGTTCGCTGTTGCCTGCTGTGCGGTCTGGTAATACAAACGCCGCGCCATGCCAGCCAATACGATCAACACACAAATATTTTTTTTCAGTTGGTGACATTTGCAAGTAATCAATAAACCGATCACGCGCAAACTTGCCTGTATTCATCAAGACGCCTTGTCTTAGCAATTCACGCCGTATATCGCCGCCGTCACCTGCTAACAATTCCATAGGCATAGCCCACGAGTGCATCACGTTGGCGCGGTCTGTCCACTCTAACAATCTGCCCCACGAGTTGCTTTTTACGTCACTAGTTACGGCAATCACACGAAGAGGCGAACATAACCATGAAGGGGCTTTGTCGTTGCCTTCGTTGTCCTTGCCAATGAAATAAACGCCAGTTTCCGAACCAGTACCAACATAGCGATATGAGCCGCCGCCATAGCTGAATGAATCAGAATCAATAGGCTGTGCGCTCACTAATTCCGCAAGTTCACCTTTAAGTGCAGGTGTTTCGATGTCTTGAGTTATCAGTGCAAGCAAACCCAAAACAACTACATTCAAGCCTTTTAGCTTAAGTTGATAAGTTCCGACCTTGTGATTGTCAATAGGTGCATAGATACGAGCATAGCCAGCCTTTGACCACTCTTTGACAACATATTCCATGTTGCCTGCATCTTTTGATTCTGTGCAATTTTGCCCCCAATCTTTATGCGTGAACGTCAACAGGCAAGCGTTATCAGTGAGTGATATTTTGAACGCTGCCTCTGGACTACTGACTACAAATAGCGGCTTATTCTTTTCAGGTTTGCCGAAGACTACACAACCTTTAATAAATGGATCAAATATCGGATTGATACTTCGATCATTGGATAAATAAGCAATGCCAACAATCGCACCAAGGCAATTTTGCAACGGCATTGCCAGCCAACCAACAACAGATTTCGTTTCGTTTTCTAAAATCACTCCTTCTGGTACGTTGCGGAATAACTCTGTAGATTTTCCATACTCACAAAACACTGGATGTTTTCGATCTGCTGCTTTAAATGATTTGAAAAAATCCTCTGGTGTTTCTAACTCTGGGGGATTGTTAAATTCTTCGTTCATGTTTACTCCCTACAATCATTGCTTTAAGTTCTTCAACTTCAAAAATCACGATACGGTCGCATGTATTCCATCTAGCCATGTCGGCGCGTATGGTTTCTGCATCCTGAAAGGTCACGGCATATTCGTGCGTACCGAACTTGAAGGGTTGGTGATCTAAAATGATTTCAGCGTCGGGCAATAAACAAGTAATACAGGCTATAACTAGAAATTGATTCACAATTAAACGCCTCCAAACGATGAATCGTTGGCGGCTGTGGTTCTGGCTGCTTTTTTAGCCTCAAACCATTGGTTTATTTCATCTAAATCGTAATATGCAGGTGATTGTTGTGAATCGTATAATTTGATTTTTTTCGGGAATGACGAATCGCGTAACTCAAGGTTACGAATACCTGTTCGCGTGGTTTTTAGCAGTTCGCATACATCAGCAATTTTTAACAATGTGGTCATAAGACCTCCTAAATAAGCTATAGGAGGACAACCAAAAGAAAGGAATAACTAGAGACGCACGATTAACCACTTCAAAGTAAAAAGTGGTCGATCATGTAAATAAAGCGGATTCTCGAAGCTATAATCAAAATATTTACAAAAGTCGTATACACGACTATTCACAGATTAAAGCACTGAATTAATAAGCTAAAAATCTGTCAAAGACAGAAGGTAGCTAAATATCAAAACTTAAATCAGCACTAAATTGGCTTTTAAGACGTCCAAAAAGTTGAACTGCCCAAACATTTTGTGTCATAGTCCAAGTGCAATATACATATTTGTATAATGCAAAAAACCTGTCTTATGTCTCTAGTTAGGTTCTCCTTACTTCTGATTGTCCTTGAACGGTGGACTGGTTTTTAAAACATTCGCCCCACTATCGGATTGCCGTCCTTTAGTGGGGTTTTACTATCTGTAGTGCATAAAACATCATAAACACACTAGATATGCTGTATTACTTAACCGATTCTAGATCATAGTTGTGTGGATTGGACAGGTGAAAATGACATTTTTAATTATGAAATTGCATGCATGCACATTTTTTCATTATTTTTTTTGCTAATAGGAATGTAAAAAACTTACTTTTAAAACTGTTAATATAATTATTATCAACAACCTACCAACAAAATCAAAAGCTCCATTTTAATATTATTTGTTAGCAAAAAAGCAAATTGTAACCAATTGTTGCATTTGTAAATTTTAGTTCATTACACAGTCCAAATTTAAGCGCACAACCCTGTACCCCTTCTAACTGACCCTGATTAACAAACTAAATCTTTTCGCCTAGCCTGCCACTCTCGAGAACACGACAACATTATTACCCGCTATTCTGTCTAAATAGTCCGCATACCATTGCATCATTTCTCGACGCTGTTCTAAATACTTCGCTTTGTTATACACACCTGCCACACCGTCTTTGACGTGTGACAATTGCGCCTCGATATGGTCAGCATTAAATCCTTGCTCATTAAGTGCTGTACTAGCAACATGCCTAAAACCATGAGGCGTTTGTCGTCCTTCATAGCCAAGCCGCCTAAGTGCCATATTGAAAAACATATCTGATCGGGGTTTAGTCGAAACACGACCAACAAATAACAAAGGATAAGCACCATTGAATCTATGAAGCTCTTTTAATAAGACAATCGCTTGTTTTGGCAATGGTACAAGATGCTCTCTCCGTTTCTTCATACGCTCGCCTGGTATCGTCCAGATTGCTTTATCTAAATCAAACTCGCTCCATGTAGCCTCTCTTAACTCACTGGGGCGGCAAGCAAGTATTGATAAAAGAGTTAATCCAATTCGTGCATCAATAGAAGGATATGAGCGAATCGCATTAAGTAGAGGCGGCAATTCACCAACAGGAACATGCGCGTAGTTTTCAGCGGATTTGGTCTCAAGGTGTTCATGCAATCCCTCGATAGGGTTATATGTTGCTCGTCCAGTCACTACCGCTAAACTGTAGATACTTTTACAAGCTGCCCTCACTCGCTTAGTTTGTTCAATTATTCCCTTCGATTGCATGTCTCTAAAAAATATCATCCATTCCATCGGTAATATTTCAGCGTATAACCGTTTACCAAAAACAGGGAATACATGAAGCTCCAATGCTCCGATAATTCTAGCCCCAGTTTTTTGTTCCCATTTGCTCATTTTTCCGTTGAACCACTCACGCGCCAATGGCTCAAAAGTATTATTTGCCACTGCTATTTCTTTGGCTTTGCGAATCTGTTTTGAGACGATTGGATTTTTACCGTTTGCCGCATCATCATTTAGTTCGGCTGCTTTCTTTCGTGCTTGTGCGCCTTTAACTGTGGAATAACTACCCAATCCAATCCACGACCACTTGCCGTCTGGTTTTTTATAGCGAAGTTGCCATGATTTATTGCCGTCTGGTTTGACGCGAAAATATAAGCCGTTGCCGTCTAACTCTCGATACTCCTTGTCCTCTGGTTCTAAGGTATCAAGAACTGTCGAGGCTAGTGGTCTACGCTTGATTTCAGAACGCTTCACGGCTACTTGTATCCCTTGGTTTCGATTTATATCTCAGGATACACACCAGGATACAAGAAGGTCAATACAGTATGAGTGCGTATTAGCTTATACCAAACCATACAAGCAATAAAAAAACCCTGCATTTGCAGGGCTTTCATGTCATACAGAATCAAATTAGAACATATCAAATAATGTAAATGGTGCGCCTGGCGGGATTCGAACCCACGACCACTGCCTTCGGAGGGCAGTACTCTATCCATCTGAGCTACAGGCGCATTTGATGCGGCGCTCATCATAGGCAAAAAGCCCAATAAGGTAAAGCACGGATTCATGTTTGAATGAATGAATATTCATAGCATCAAATCTGCCTGATCAAACTTCGTGCGGAATTTATTTTATCAGTGACTGATTATTGAGTCTGACTAAACAGTCAAAACAGCCAGCAACCCAATTGATTCATATTTTTTAAGCACTTTATTCAGTATAATCATTGGTGAAAACTGACCTTAAAAATTCTCTGCAGACATATGCAGTCAGTAGCATTACTCAATATATTTACCCTTCTCTACCCGCTACTCCACAGAGAAAATTTTCAAGTAATAACGAGAGATAGTCATGACGGATGCACTGGTTCTACGAAATTTGACCAAGACTTATGGCGGTGGACTTCAAGCACTCAAAGGCATTGACCTAACCGTTGCACAAGGTGACTTCTACGCCCTGCTCGGCCCAAACGGCGCTGGCAAATCGACAACCATTAGCATCATCAGTTCACTGACGCTGAAAACGAGCGGCAGTGTCAGTATTTTTGGCTACGATTTAGATACGGAATCTTCGAAAGCGAAGCAATGCATCGGTGTCGTTCCGCAAGAATTTAACTTCGGTATGTTTGAAAAAGTATTTGATATTTTGGTGACTCAAGCGGGTTATTACGGTATTCCACGTGAAATCGCGATGGAACGTGCGGAAAAATATCTCGTTAAACTTGGGTTGTGGGAAAAGCGTGATGTGCAAGCGCGAGTACTGTCTGGCGGCATGAAGCGCCGTTTGATGATTGCGCGCGCGATGGTGCATGAGCCGCGTATGTTGATTCTGGATGAACCAACGGCGGGCGTGGATATTGAACTGCGTCGCTCGATGTGGGATTTCTTGACTGAACTAAACGCGCAAGGCACGTCGATCATTTTGACCACGCATTATCTTGAAGAAGCTGAAGTGCTGTGTAAGCGCATCGCGATTATCGACAAAGGCGAGATCAAAGAAGATACCGATATGAAGAGCCTGCTCGCGTCATTGAACGTCGAGACCTTCGTATTGGATCTGCGCGAGCCACTTGCTGAACTACCAAAATTAGAGTTGCCAGGCATTACCCTGACACAAGTCGACCCGCAAACCATTGAGTTATCTGTGCAAAAAGACCATTCCTTGAATGATGCTTTTGGGATGCTCAGTCAGCACGGCATTTTGATTTCCAGTATGCGCAACAAGTCCAACCGACTCGAAGAGTTGTTTGTGGGCTTAGTCGAAAAGAATCTAAAAGGATAAACCATGAATCGCTCACAGCTTTGGGTTGCGTTTTCGACCATTGTTATTAAAGAAATTCGACGTTTCATGCGCATCTGGCAGCAGACTCTACTTCCGCCAGCCATTACCATGACGCTGTACTTTGTGATTTTCGGCAATTTGGTCGGTAGTCAAGTCGGCGCTGTGCATGGCGTGACTTATATGCAATATATCGTCCCGGGTTTGGTGATGATGGCAATTATTACCAATAGCTACTCCAACGTGGTTTCCAGCTTCTTCGGTGTCAAGTTTCAACGCTCGATTGAAGAACTCCTCGTTAGCCCTGTGCCTCACCACATTGTCTTACTCGGCTTTGTGATGGGCGGTGTGGTTCGTGGTTTGCTGGTCGCGATTATCGTGACTATTCTGTCGTTATTTTTCACCCATCTCGAAGTGCATAGTATTGGTGTGGTGATCTTTACTGCGTTTGTCACAGCCGTTTTGTTTTCATTGGGTGGTTTTGTGAATGCTGTTTATGCGCGCACCTTTGATGATGTGAGCATTGTTCCAACGTTCGTACTCACACCACTGACTTATTTAGGTGGTGTGTTCTACTCTATGGATCAATTGTCGCCTTTCTGGCAAACACTTTCCCTGCTAAACCCAATCGTTTATATGGTGAATGCCTTCCGTTACGGCATTCTCGGCGTCAGTGATGTGAATGTTTGGGCATCGATGGGCATCATTAGTCTGTTTTGCGTTGCACTGTATTTCTTTGCTTATCGCCTCCTCCATCGTGGCACAGGAATGCGCGCATGAGTGTGCATGATTCGGCGCTTGGGCAAGCAACAGACTATCCAACGCAATATGACCCAACAATATTGTTCCCGATTGCTCGCGCCGAAGGGCGTGCAGCACTCGGGCCATCGGCACCTGCTGCAATCAGCAAAGGTGTCGATGTCTGGCATGTGTTTGAGTTGTCATGGTTTGATGAAACAGGGAAACCAATGGTTGCGATTGGTCGCATCACTGTTCTAGCACACTCGCCGAATCTCATCGAATCAAAATCACTCAAGCTCTACTTTAATAGTCTCAACTTTAAACATTTTGACAATAAAGCGGCGCTCATTGAATTGGTCGTTCAAGACTTGTCAAAAGCAGCGGGTAGTCATGTTCAATTTGAACTATTAAATGTCGATGATCTCGCTACACATTTACCGCAAGGTATTTGTATAGATGAGTTGGATATGACCGTTTCACCTGCGCCGAATGAACCAAATGCGCTGCTATTAACTGTCGACTCATCCAATGAAATCGTCGAAGAAACGCTTTACTCCAATCTACTTCGTAGTAATTGCCCTGTGACTGGACAGCCTGATTGGGGTACGATTTTCATTCGTTATCACGGTGCGAAGTTGTGTCGCTCTAGTTTATTGACATATCTAATTTCTTATCGTCAACACAGCGGTTTTCATGAGCAATGTGTCGAGCAAATCTTTGCGGATATTTGGAATTTTCTAAAACCAGAATCACTAGCTGTTCACGCCCAATATACCCGTCGTGGCGGCTTAGATATCAATCCATGTCGTAGCTCTGATACGCTTTGGCTACCGCAAGTTAAGCGATTAGCACGTCAATAATAATCATCACAAAATCCTACAAAACGAATAAAGATTCATAATTAATAAAAAGTATCATTGTTGATTGCTCACCCATGAGGTATAAACAAACTCTAGCATTTGCAATCCCCCTAAATAGATGTGAAAAAAGGAACATTTCATGACCGCTTATTTTGGCTTTCCAGTCAGTGAATCTCTGAAAAAAAATATTGAAATTGCACTTAGCCAGACATCAGGCGGTCCGCTATATATCATCCGCGACAAAGTATCGCTGGGTGTTACCGATGAAATCGTTGATGCCGCGATGTCACAATTAGCGAACCAACTCCCGCCAAGCGATAAAAAAGATACCATCGAAAAACTCTCTAATTTTATCCGCAGCACAATGCAAACATTAATGAAACAATTGCTGGGCAAAGCTCCTGATGACAAAGTTTTAACTTCATTAAACTTCTTAACGCTTAGTACCAACACCAAAGATGACCAACTCAGAGTAAGCTGCGTATTGCCAGATGCTTTAGTCAGCAGACTGAAAGAACTTTATACTCAGGTTCAAGCAGGCGTAAATGACGCAGCGATTCGTGAAGAATTAACCACGCTGCAAAAACAAATGGCTGATCTATGTATCAAACATTTTGTGGTTGATTACTGTGAAACCTTGGACTTAGGCTTCTTCAAGCGCAATGCGATGGGTCTTGCTAACAGTGCAACAATCAAAGCGGTACATTTTGCGATTAATAAATTAGTGCCTAGCCTAAATGCTGAAGAACTGGCTATTTTTGCAAAACATTACGACTCTTTATTGTACATTGCGGACTAATTAACCCAGAACTACTGATTTTGATGATTATGTTGAACGCGCTAAGCATTCACATGATCATCAAAGCAGTGATCACATCAAACAAAAAATACTAAATTCAGAACACTAAACCTCGTAAAACCGATAAAGAATTAACCGACAAAACGTCTATCCCTCATCGTAATATTCAATGCCGACTAAAGATCGAACGATCCACATATTTAGTCACAGTTGTACACTCACTCTTGATATAAATACGTTAATATATCGCCACAAAATTGATCCCTGTACACACCCATAATGTGAATTATTTTGGGGATCAAAAATATCTATTGATAATGTGCTGTTGATCACACCAGCAATCACGAGGAATATCTAATGGCCGGTTATTTTGGTTTCGCCCCAACTGCTGAATTACAAACACATATCGAAAATGCACTTATTCGCGCGAAACAAGGTGGTTCTGGCGAACCGATGTATATCAGTCGTGATAAAGTCGCGCTGGGTATTACAGACGAATTGATTGAAACGTTGCTCATCCAATTAGTCCATATGTTGCCGGAAAGCGACAAACGCGACACCATGGAAAAACTGTCAAACTTCATCAAAAGCACTGTGCACATGCTCATGAAACAACTTCTGAGCAAAGATACTGATGAAAATGTGCTGAAATCGACTGAGTTCCTGACGCTGAGTACTCATATCAAAGGTGGTCAATTACGTGTTGGCAATCCACTGCCAAATGATTTAGTCGCACAAATGAAAGCATCGTTTGCAGCTGTCGCTGCGGGCGAAGGCAAAGCTACTAAACCTGCTCTTGCAACGCAATTTAAACTCTTTAACGATCTATTGATCAAACACTTCATGCACGATTTCAATGAAACTTTGGATCTAGGCATGTTCAAACGTAAAGCTGCGTCAATTGCGCAAAGCGGCATTACCAAAGCAGTTCATGTTGCAATTGATAAATTGATTCCAAGTTTAAATCAAGTTGAACTCGAATCTTTTACCAAGCACTATGACTCACTGATTTACACTGCTGACTAATGTCTCTTAATGTTGTGCCACAAGGTTTTTGTTAATGTCTGATTATCATCATTATCGTTTCCTGCGCTACGCGCCACGTGATGGCACAACAATGCAGATGCAACCAGATCGCTGGACCCGTTTGCATCTCGACCCATGGTTGTTAGGTCTATTATTCATCGCCATGCTATTCGGCTTGATCGTCCTTTATAGCGCCTCTGGACAAGATGTCAGTATGGTCATTCGACAAGCGACCAGTTTTACAATGGCGTTTATTGTGATGATTACCTTGGCGCAAGTCCCGCCGAAGGTCTACCAAGCGTTTTCACCTTGGTTTTATATTTTCGGATTAGTGCTGCTGATTATGGTTGCGCTATTCGGACAAATTTCATTAGGTGCAAGGCGCTGGCTCAGTGTTGGCGGCCTGCGCTTTCAACCCTCCGAATTCCTAAAACTCGCGATGCCGATGATGATGGCTTGGTATTTATCAGGTCGTACATTGCCCCCGAACTGGCGAGTCGTATTAACTGCGCTCCTCCTCATCGCGATTCCCGCTGGACTGATCGCGAAACAACCCGACTTAGGCACTGCACTTTTAGTCAGCGCAAGCGGTCTATTTGTCTTGTTTTTAGCCGGTCTACCATGGTGGATGATTGGTGCGTTCCTTGCTTCACTCGGCGCGATACTCCCGATTGCATGGGAATTCCTCCTCCATGATTATCAAAAACAGCGCGTCCTAACGTTGATCGACCCTAAAGCTGATGCACTCGGTACAGGCTGGAATATTATCCAGTCTAAAACCGCAATCGGCTCTGGTGGACTGATGGGCAAAGGTTATCTGCAAGGATCGCAATCACATCTTCAGTTTTTACCTGAAGGACATACTGACTTTATCATCGCCGCATTTTCTGAAGAATTCGGACTGATTGGCGTCTGCCTACTCATCTTCCTTTATAGCGCGATCGTCGGGCGTGCGTTATTCATCGCGTATGAAACAACCAGTGTGTATGGACGCCTATTAAGTGGTGCTATCGCCATGTCGTTTTTTGTCTATGTTTTTGTGAACGTCGGGATGGTCAGTGGTATTCTGCCCGTTGTCGGTGTGCCGCTTCCCTTCATTAGCTACGGTGGAACAGCGTTGATCACCTTAATGAGTGGTTTTGGCTTACTCATGGCGATTCGCACACATCGTTAATTTGCCCGACCTCGCATTCATCTTCTTTCGTCACTCACCACTATATATAGCACCCTATTTTTAAAATATACGCGTATCGCTAAAGCCGCATTGAGGAATTCAAATTGAATAAAAATATTTTAATGACTGCCCTATTGGCAACACTTGGCATGTCTTCAATGGCTCATGCAGGCGATTTTGATTCCGATCCTGCATATATCGCTTTTCGCGATAGAATGGTTCATCAATATCAATTCACACCGATCGAACTTGATAACGTTTTTATCAATGTGCACCTCAAGCCAAATATTTTAGCCATTATGGCCAAACCAGGTGAAAGCAAGGAATGGTACGACTATCAGCCACAATTCGTCACCCCAGTCACGATCAACAAAGGACTGGCGTTTAAAGCCACCTACGCAGATGCACTGCGTCGCGCAGAAGCAACCTACGGTGTGCCAGAAGAAATCATTTTAGGCATTATTGGTGTTGAGACGAGCTTCGGGGGGCATAAAGGCTCGTTCCTCGCTATTGATGCGTTATCGACACTCGCTTTTAGAGATACTCGACGTCCAGACTATTTCAGAAAAGAATTAGCCGAACTCTTGGTTTATTGCCGTGATGAGCAACTAGACCCTCTCACGATCAAATCATCCTATGCGGGTGCAATTGGCTTTCCACAATTTATGCCGAGCAATATTATGCGGTTTGGCGTAGATTTCGATAATAGTGGAACAACGGACTTGATCAACAGTCCAATTGATGCGATTGGCTCAGTCGCAAACTACCTTGCAGCTCATGGCTGGCAAAAAGGTAAGCCAATAGGATACCGCGCAAAATACGAAGGCACAGACGACACTCTGGTAATCGCCAAAGATCTGACTCAGCCACGACCTGCAAAAGAATTATTCGCACTTGGACTGACACCGATCAGTGCGCCCGTTGCACCAACTGATCTTGTCAATGGAGTTCGTCTCATGGGCGACACGGGTCCACTATATTGGTTAACTTATCCTAACTATCAAGTGATTACCACGTATAATCGCAGTCGACTGTATGCCACGGCAGTCTGGCAACTCGGTGCTGCCATTAGAGAAAAAAGCAAAAGTCTGGTTGCCCCAGAACTTGAAGCTTCGAAAACACCGTAAAAACTCAAGGCAAAATGCCAAAAAGTATTTCAAAACGTATTTTTGAAACATAATATTACAATATTGATTGTTTAATGATCACATATATGGCAATTTAGTAAAGACTTTCCATTTTATCGCCTTTTTTTAGACAATTCGGATTTTGACCTTTAGGATGTCGTTCAAGCACTACATTTACTATTAAGCCAAATTTGAAGATGTCCGCTGAGCAATCTCTGCTCAAACGTCATCCAAAGGAGCATGTCTATGCGAATAACACTGACTACGATTGCAATACTTTTATCACTAAGCGCAACAGCCCGCGCTGAACTCGTTGTGTCTCAATCTATGACGACACCTTTCGACGTGCCTAGTCTTGCTTCCGCAGCGTTATCTCGTGACAGCCAAACTCTGAATGCAAATACACTCGCATTCGCAGCACCAAGTACGCTTGCGGCACAATCAAACACTGAAACAATGACTGCAAGCACTGTCATCAAAGCAAATGATAACGATGCAGCAAATAACACTCAAGATACGAATACAAGCGTTTTAGATCGCCTCAGTTCAGTTGCAAGCGATACAGTTCGTAAGTTTAAACAAACAGGTATCGCATCATGGTACGGTCATCAATTCAACGGTCGTAAAACCGCCAATGGTGAACGTTTTGACATGAATGCGTTGACTGCTGCTCATCGCTCACTGCCACTGTCATGCTTTATCCGCGTGACAAATAAAGACAACGGTAAAAGCGTTGTGGTTAAAGTGAATGATCGTGGTCCATATGCAGGCAATCGCATTCTAGATCTATCCTACGGCGCCGCCGAACAATTGGGTATCGTCAACAAAGGAATGGGAAACGTAACGATTGAGCGCGTTTCATCACCAAACTAAGACACATATTTAGCGTCTATAGAACGAACCGCCACTCGGCGGTTTTTTCTTGTCAGGTCGTGCTACTCTGATTGGATAATAATCATATACAAGGATAGAAAATATGCGTACTTTGCAGGATTGGCTAGCCGAATATAGTATCAGCCACCAAAATCCGCTGAACAAGCGACTCCACTGGCTCTGTGTGCCATTAATTACATTCTCTGTGGTTGGCCTACTCTGGAGCATAAGTTCGATTGCAGCGCTGATAGGCTTGATATTAGCGATGATTTTCTATGCACGGCTGTCTACGCCATTATTCTCAGTTATGTCGCTGTTCTCGACCCTGATCGTCGTCTTGATATGGATCTTATCCGCGCCACTTGAATCACTCTCTCCATACGCATCACTTGGGTTTTATCTCAGTCTATTTATCGTGGGTTGGATTGGTCAGTTTTATGGGCACAAAGTTGAAGGGAAGAAACCATCCTTCTTTAAAGACCTACAGTTTTTACTCATTGGCCCCGCCTGGTGTGCTGATTACTTTATGAAGAAAATTGGGAAATCACTTTAATAATCTGCTGTCATTTAAGAAACCAACTCAATAAAAAAAGCCCCACGATCTGAACTGACCCCAAAAAGTTGGACAGTTTGTTAAGCGGCTAACAAGGGTTGGGTTCTGTACTCTACAGGACTCAGCCCTTTTAGTTTTAGCTTAATGCGTTCATGGTTGTAATAGTGAATGTATTCATCTAACGCT
>JANYEL010000205.1 GCA_025363155.1 Moraxellaceae bacterium | reverse complement strand
TAAAAGAGTGTATGTGATGAGCTATAGCAGCATTCCACCGGGCAAAGATGCGCCCCATGACATTTACGTTGTCATCGAAATTCCAGCAAACAACGATCCAATCAAATACGAAATCGACAAAGATTCTGATGCATTGTTCGTAGACCGTTTCATGGGTACACCAATGTTCTACCCAGCCAACTATGGCTACATTCCAAACACACTGTCTGACGACGGTGACCCGCTTGACGTATTGGTTGTCACACCATACCCAGTGGTTGCTGGTTCTGTGATCCGCTGCCGCGTAGTTGGCAAATTGGACATGGAAGATGATGGTGGTATCGACGCTAAACTCATCGCTGTTCCACATGACAAATTGACACCGCTGTACAAGCATGTTCAAGAATACACCGACCTGCCAGCGCTGCTGATCCAGCAAATCGAACACTTCTTCACACATTACAAAGATCTTGAGCCAGGCAAATGGGTCAAAATCAGCGGATGGCAAAGTGCTGAAATCGCTCGCGAAGAAATCGTTAAATCAATCGCAGCAGCTAAGTAATTAGTCGCAAAGTTTGATGCAACAGAGAATGCCCCTTAATTGGGGCATTTTTTATAACTAAAACTGCATGCAGCGTTCATCCTATTCTTGATAATGAGTACAATCGTCACCATTAAATGTTTTAAATCACATCTTTTTACCGAGTTCGACATGACTGAAGAAACCACAAAAATCAATGCTAATGCTGACGACACACGCCAGCGCTTTTTTATTGATAATAGTCCTGTGCGCGGCGATGTGGTGCATATTACTTCCGCCTTGCAAACGATTCTAAAACAACGTGAATATCCAAAAGCCATCGCACTGATGCTCGGTGAAATGCTGGCTGCTGCTGCGCTTCTGGCAACCACATTGAAATTCAAAGGTCGGTTGAGTCTGCAAGCGCAAGGTAGTGGTTCATTGAAATGGGTCATGGCGGAATGTACTGATCAAGGTGAGTTACGCGGTCTGGCAGAATTAGAAGAAGGCGTAGACTTTGACGATCTTGAAACCAGTGCCGATGCATTGAACGCGCTCACAGATGCCGTGCTTTTCATTAATATCGAACATCAGCATGGTGAACGTTATCAAGGTATTGTGCCCCTTGAAGAACCGACCATTGCGGGATGTTTGTCGCAGTATTATTTACTATCAGCGCAAGTACCAACGCAAATCTGCCTCGCCTGTGATGGCGAACATGCTGCGGGGCTTCTAGTCCAATTATTACCTAGAAATAATGAAGCAGAGCAAGAATTGACTGACACGGACTTGTGGCCACGCCTCACGATACTCACGCAAACACTCAAATCAGAAGAGCTGATTGAACTGCCTGCGCAAGACATCTTGCATCGTTTGTATCACGAAGAAGAAGTGCGCTTGCCCGACGCCGAACCGCTCAAATTCGGTTGTACCTGCTCGCGTGAACGTTGTATGGAAGCGTTAACACAAGTCGGCAAAGATGCGGTCACTGAAATTTTATCCACTGAAGATGAAATTCAAATGGATTGCCAATTCTGCAATACACATTATCGTTTTAGCCCTGTTCAAGCGATGGAAATATTTGGGTTGAAGGTGAGTTGATTTAAAGCCTTACGCCTTTGCTTTGAAGTCTTCCCCTTGAGAAGCACTGCTTCGCAAGACGCAGCGCAGTAGGGAAGACTTAGATAGGGGTGCTTTTAAAGTAAAAGTCAAAAGCCCCCCATCCCGACCTTCCCCCTTAGAGGGAAGGAGACAAGCAAAACAAAAATTTTCCGCTGAATAAAAACTCCTCACAACTGTCAAAAAACTTTCATCATATTGTCATTCTTACATCTGACCATCGAAGGTTATCATGCTGCTACTTTGGACGATGTGGGGATGATTCATGTTTGAACTTGATGAGCTGGCTCAACTCACCGCGATTCGTGCACATCCCCTCGTCCGCTCACGTGTTCTAACTGAAATTGATGGTTTACCCATTTGGGAACTCTCGATTGGCGCAGAAGATGAAACTGTGCCGACGCTCGGCCTGTATGCTGGCATTCATGGCAATGAACGCATCGGCTCGCAAGTGTTATTGGCATGGTTAGAACACACGCTGAACTGCCTTGCATGGGATCGTTCACTGCAAGACCGACTCAAAAAAATGCGCATTGTTTCGATTCCCCTGATCAACGTCACAGGACTCAGAAACGGCACGCGCTGCACATCCAAAGGCGTTGACCTCATGCGCAATGCGCCTGTCGAAGCGATTAAACCTTATGTCTGGCCGCTCGCAGGACAAAAACTCAGCCGCCACTTGCCATGGTATCGCGGTCAATCGCTTGCACCAGAAAGCCAAGCTTTAATCGACAGTGTCATGCAAGCGCACGAAAAAGCCAGCTTCATGATGGCAATGGATTTGCATTCTGGTTTTGGTCAACATGACAGTTTATGGTTTCCCTACGCCGCGCATCGGATGCCGCCACCCCATCTTGCTGAAGCCGTTGCACTGTGTGATCTTTTTAATACGAACTTTCCACTGCATGACTTCTATCACATTGAACCACAAAGTATTAATTACACAACACATGGCGATTTGTGGGATTATTTATATGACCATGCGAACAATCAGAACGGCGCCTTGTTTCTCCCCTACACATTAGAAATGGGTTCATGGCTATGGCTACGGAAAAATCCACGGCAATTTTTCCAGCGCTTTGGATTATTCCATCCTATGCTTCCGCATCGCTTACGTCGCGTACTTCGTCAACATTGGACGATTCTCGATTTCCTCATGCGAGCCACATCGGATTACGACCAATGGCTCCCAGAAAAACAATCTCGTCTCGGTTTGCATCAAGCTGGGATAGAACGCTGGTATCGTGGATAAACATCAATACAACATTAATGTAAAAAAACCATAGCACAAATAATAATCATAGCGTTATGATCGAGCTAGCATCTCGATCAGGTCATGAAGACCCGTCTCAACATGCTTTCGTTTTACAACAATGCTTAATTTACTAACGAAGACATTTTTTGACCCCTTACAACGCGAGAACTCATATGAAAGCAATACTCTCTTCTACAGCACTGATTCTAGGATTGATGTCCAGTGCTGGAGTTTATGCAGCCGCTCCAGCGGGTGCAACAGGTTTATGTAAAGACGGCACATACAACATGGGCGCAACTAAACAAGGTGCTTGTCGTGGCCATAAAGGCATTCAAGATTGGTACGCTGCAACGGGAGCAACCGCAGCCGTCACTACCACTGCCTCTCCTGTAAAAATGCCTAAAGCCGCTACCACCACCACAACATCGGTCACCACTTCTGGCGCTATGCCAGCGGGTGCAACAGGTCTATGTAAAGACGGCACCTACAATACCAGTGCGAACAAACAAGGCGCATGTCGTGGTCATAAAGGCATCCAAACTTGGTATGCAGCAACAGGCGCCACCGCAGGAGCCATGACAACAGCTGCCCCAACCATGGCACCAGCAAAAACCACCACGACAACCTCAACTTCAGTCTCCCATTCTGGCGCAGCGCCAGCAGGTGCTACAGGTTTATGTAAAGACGGCACGTACAACATGGGCGCAACCAAACAAGGCGCGTGCCGTGGTCATAAAGGCATCCAAGATTGGTACGGCTCAGCAGCGGTAGGTGCAGCTGTAGGCGCGACCGCAGCGGTTACTGCACCAACGGCAGCGGCACCAGCGCCTGCTCCAGAGAAAAAAGGCATGTTTTCGTTCCTGAATAAAAAACCTGCCACGACTCCAGCAGCAACCACAACAACGACCAACACGACCGCAACAACGCAAACTGCGCCAGCAGCAGTTGCAGCAGGCGGTGGTGCAGGTAAAGTTTGGGTGAATACAGGTTCTAATGTTTACCACTGTGAAGGCTCACAATGGTATGGCAAAACCAAAGCGGGTTCATACATGACTGAAGCAGCCGCACAAGCAGCTGGCGCTCGTGCTGATCATGGCAAAGCTTGTCATTAAGCTAAACTGACTTAGTTTAAGAAGCTCAAGTAAAAATACGAATATGCCGACTTCGACATGAAGTCGGCAAATTTTTTTGCATTCATAGCATGTGAACATATTGAGCGTGAAAATCAGAATTTATTGACAACAACGACAAGCATTGACTTTAATATCAAATCCATAAATTTAAAATAATCAAACCATTCAGCTTGAAAATCCATGAGCCTAAAAACGGATATCACTAATTCATCAACGGAATCCCTCATATTAAAGGATGAAAATAAATGAATGAACACCATCATTTAATTGAAGTTGAAGTGAAAATTTTACGTCCAACACAAATTACCGTGGGTACGGCAGAAGTCGCACTCAAGCGTGCCGAATGGCATAAGCTCAATCGTAAAGAGCGCAATAAACGCCTAAAACAACAATGGTTTCCCAGCGTATTAGGGCCGAAAGGTCGTTACTACATTGTTGATCATCACCATTTAGGATTGGCCTTGATTGAAGAAAGCATCGACACGGCGTGGGTCACGGTACAACACGATTTCTCATGGTTGGAAATGGATCAGTTTTGGCGTGTGATGGATTTTCATCAACTCACTCATCCTTATGATGAACAAGGCAAACGCCTTGAGTTTTCCGCGATTCCAAAATCCGTAACGCAATTACGCAACGATCCATACCGCAGCCTCGCGGGTTTTGTGCGTGAGGCTGGCGGCTATGCCAAAGACACGACGCCATTCACCGAATTTCTCTGGGCAGATTTCTTTCGACCACAAATTCCATTAGATCTGATTAATCAATCACAGCAAAAAGCCATTGAGCAAGCCACAGGATTAGCCCGCGGAAATGAAGCTCGGTATCTTCCCGGCTGGATTGGCAAATATTCAAAACCGAACCACAAAGACTAATTAAAAATGCAGCCCGAAAACCCAAAATCGACCGCGCATATTGCAGACCTCGTGGCAGGTTTGTCGATTGCAGGTCTGCTATTGCCTGAAGCGGTTGCCTATTCAGGGATTGCAGGCATGCCACCGCAAGCTGGGGTGATTGCTTTATTAATCGGGCTATTGTGTTATGGATTGATTGGCACCAGTCGCTTCGCCATTGTCTCGGCGACATCCTCCTCTGCCGCAGTGCTCATCTCCGCAGTGACGGTAATGGCTGGAACCGATATCGCGATGCGCCTCGTCTTGGCGTGTGGACTGGTGATATTGACTGGGGGATTTTTTATATTAGCGTCCGTTGCCAAATTGGGTGAAGTGTCTAATTTTATCGCTAAACCTGTACTTCGTGGTTTTGCAGTCGGACTGGCGATCACGATTATCATTAAGCAATTTCCTAACATTATCGCCATTCATCCGACACACTCCGATATTTTTCGTTATGTGAATGATCTGGCTCTCGGCTGGTCACACTGGAATTTGACGGGGCTAATGATCGCGGCTTCGGCACTCATCGCTCTCAAAGCACTCGCCCATTGGCGCACGATTCCTGGCGCACTACTAGTCATTGCAGCAGGAATTGCGCTTGATGTTTCAGGCTATACCACTGCACATGGCATTACCGCAGTCGGCGCAATTAACCTGACGATGAACATGCCGACAGTTCCCGATTTAGATCGTGCGCAGTGGTTTCGCTTAGCGGAATTAGCCATTGCGATGGTGTTGATTCTTTATGCGGAATCATATGGCGCGATCCGCACTTTTGCGATTAAACATGGTGATAGTTCTGCCCCCAATCGTGACTTGATGGCGTTTGGCGTGGCAAATATTTTTTCAGGTCTATTCCATGGTATGCCTGTTGGCGCAGGCTACTCAGCAACCTCGGCCAACGAATCCGCTGGCGCACAGAGTCGTTGGTCGGGTTGGATTGCGGCGATTGTAGTCTTGGTTTTGGTTCTTACGTTATTGCGTTGGATTGAACATACGCCTGAACCGATTCTGGCGGCGATTGTCATTCATGCGGTGAGTCACAACATCAGCTGGGATACTTTTCGACCTTATTTTTTATGGAAACGCGACCGTATTGTGGTCGTATCTGCGGTGCTTGCGGTCTTATTTTTCGGTGTGTTATATGGGCTGTTTACCGCGATTGGCATCAGCTTAGTGATGATGCTGCGCAACATGTCAGCATCACGCGTTGCGTGGTTAGGTGAACTCGAAGATACGCGCGATTATGTGGATATTGCACGCCATCCAAATGCAAGGACAGTACAAGGCATTCTGGTTGCACGTCCAGAATCTTCAATATTTTTCGCGAATGCCGAACAGATGTTTGGCTTAATTCAAGCCAAAGTCGACGCAACGCCTGCCACTCGAATGATCATTATTAGTTTTGAAGAATCGCCCGATTTAGACAGCACGAGTTTAGAAGCGCTACGCGATTTTTCTGACAATATGCAGAAACGAGGAATCCCAATGATCTTTGCCCGCGTCAAAGATCCACTACGCGACATTTTCAGCACGGTAAATTTATCAGAGATTCCAACGACCAGCTACGACGCACGCAGTGTCGATGATGCAATGAAAGAAGCCCTAGCCTATCTTGCGAAAACAGTTTAAAGCTTCTTCTCAGCACATGGATTTAGCGAACAAATGTCTTCCAGCTAATATCACCCAACACCGTATCCAGTGTCATTTCTAATTGATCTCCAGACTTCAACGGGCCAACGCCTGCAGGCGTTCCAGTCATGATGACGTCGCCTTTTTCTAAGGTGAATGTTTCGCTAATGTGCGAAATTAAGCCCACGATATCAAAGAGCATTTTTTCAGTTTCGCCGACTTGGCGCGTTTCACCGTTCACTTTGAAGGTATAACGTGCATTTTTGTAGTCCGCGATAATGTCTGGTGCGAGCCACTCACCGAGCACGCATGAACCATCATAAGACTTCGAACGTTCCCACGGATAGCCTTGATCTTTGAGGCTGTTTTGTAGGTCGCGCATGGTTAAATCTAATCCGAGCGTCACACCAGAAATCGCAGCACGCGCTTCTAGTTCACTGGCGTTTTTGAGGGTATGTCCGATTTGAATAGAGAGTTCACATTCAAAATGACATGAACCGAGATCAGTATTCCATGTGATGCCGTCGTTTAAACCGATTAAGCTGCTTGGTGGTTTGATAAATAGAATCGGCGTATCAGGAATTGCACTGCCGAGTTCTTTGGCATGGTCAGCGTAGTTGCGACCGACACAGATGATTTTGGAGGGTTTTGTCATTTCAAGTGTCCTAATAAAACAAACTTAATAAATAACTAAGGTTTTGATATTTTAACTTTCTTAATTAAATCAATAGCCATATCTTCTAAACTCATATACGACATGGGCAGTAAAGCAGTTCTCAATTTCGCATTTTTAGAAGACCATTCAACAATATTGCCTTCTGAATCTTTCCTTTTTAATTCGTATCCAGCACCAAGAGACATGGAAAATAAATTTAAATAACTTCTTGCCCCTACACCGACAAATGGCTTGAATACTAATTTTTCATTTCCAGATTCTTTAAGTAAATGATCCTCAAAACCATGGCTTATCGCCTCTCTGTGGAAATCTAAGGCTTTACTCTTAGGATAGGGCTCTACAAAAACAACCTTTTTGATTCCGGCCGCAAGAATATGCTTTGCGCAATTATGACAAGGAAAAGTTGTTACATATAAGATTGCATCTTTAGTCGAAATACCTGCCCTAGTACAAGAAAGTAATGCCTCCATTTCAGCATGTACGACACGACCATATTCTGTAATATCTTTAATCTTACTGGTTTTAACTACTTGCAGGATTTCTTGCTTCACCTCATCTAAATCTATACTTTCTAAACCCTTTTTATCTGAAAAGGACTTATCGAGTACTTTATTTAATGACTCTACTAGACCACCCACAATAATTTCTTTTTCTCTAGTGTTGGGATCCCCTTTTCGCATATAGTCTCGACCATCATCTACATCTAATATTTCACCTGTCTTAGTATTATAGTAAGGCCAATATAAACCTCCACCAAACTTGGGAATATCATTTGCTCCCGTAGCTAAAATAGTTTCATTCTTAGCTATAACTGCACCAACTTGTCGGGATAAATCAGCCGAACGAAGACTTGAAGTAAAAGCCATGAACGTTGCAAATTCATTGAAAGTTGGGGTAACAAATGGATTACCAAAAATTAGGTTTAAAAAACGTAAACATGATTTCTTAAACTTATCATGTGAATCATCATATTGGACAAAATAATCTGCTAAATGAAAAGCATCGCTTGTATGTTGACCATAGGGATTCTTTTCACCTTCGTCGCGTGTGATTAAATCTTTCGCTTGATCTTCCGACATAGCCTGTTCTTCAATCAAGTAACTCATTCTTCTCTTTTTACTTTCATACAACGAAACTTGAAAAAAACCATGAGAGTAAATTTGTCGTAATGCTTTGATTTCTTGATCATGTTTCAATGAGTTAATAATATAAACAACTCTTTTTGATTTGCTCTTTTCATCTCGCTCTTTTCTTTTTTGTGAGATTTTTGCAGCTATTTCTAAAGCCAAATATTTGACTCCATTATCTCTTCTTAGATCATTCCCCTTATGAATTAATGAAGAGTACTTGTCATATCCCGCGAAGTCCTTTTGCTCTTCATCAAGATACTTAGAAATAATATCTGATGAAACTTTTATAACTTCAACTTCATATTGAAATTCATTTCTTAAAAAAACGGATAATATATCCGTTAATGTATTTAATCGACTGCCTATAGCACCAACAAAACCAATAACAAGTTCTGAATTTGAGTACTCACTATTTTCATAAAAATTCTCTGCAATAGAAAAAATTTCTTCAGAATTCATTGTTTTTCCTTATTATTTATGTGAGTTAGTAACTAGCATAGTCCTACGCTAGTTACCTAGTAAAACAAAAAATCAAAAAATCTTCCCAGGATTCATAATCCCCTTCGGATCGAAGACTTTCTTAATTTCACGCAAATACTCAATCTCAGTCGCATCACGCGTGTAATGCAAATAATCACGTTTGGTCATGCCCACGCCATGTTCTGCAGAGATCGAACCATCATATTTCTTCACGGTTTCAAACACGGATTTATTGACTACTTTACACTTCTCAAAGAACTCATCTTTAGTCAGATTCGCTGGCTTCAAGATATTCAAATGCAAATTGCCATCGCCAATATGACCGAACCAGCAAATTTCAAAGTCTGGGTAAGATTTGCTGACAATCGCATCAATGTCGGCAATGAACGCAGGCACGTGAGTAATGAGTACCGAAATATCATTCTTATACGGCGTAAACGGCGCAATCGTTTCGCTAATGTCTTCTCGCAAACGCCACAACGTCGCAGCTTGAGTCTGGTTCTGGCTCATCACGCCATCAATCACCCAACCCTGCTCCATACAATGTTCAAAAGTTGCCATCGCATCATCGACAATCGCTTCAAAACGACCCTCAAACTCAAGCAACACATAGAACGGACATTCAGTTTCAAACGGACGTGGGATTTTGGTATGCGCAATGACTTTTTGCATCGCGAGTTCGCCAAAGAACTCAAACGCGGTCAAATCAATCCGATTTTGGAAGGCTTGCAGGATATGCATCACCGCCGCAAATTCAGGAACGCCAAGTACCAACACGCGTAAATCTTGCGGTTGACGCTCTAATTTAATATCCACTTCACAAACGATACCGAGCGTACCTTCCGCACCAATCATCAGGTGACGCAAGTCATAGCCAGTAGCGTTTTTAATCATGCCTTTATTCAGACGGAGAATGTCGCCTTTTCCTGTGACGACAGTCATGCCGAGTACCCATTGACGGGTCATGCCGTATTTGATGACTTTAATGCCGCCTGCATTAGTACCAATATTGCCGCCGATCTGGCTCGAACCAGCAGACGCAAAATCAACTGGGTAATACAAACCTTGTTCTTCGGCAAAATTTTGCAGTTGCTCAGTGACCATGCCCGCTTGAATGCGAACCATGCGATCAGCAGGCAAGAAATCAATGACTTTATTCATGCGATCAAGGCTAACGACGATTTCGCCATTCGCGGCAACCGCGCCTGCGGACAAACCTGTGCGACCGCCACTTGGGGTAATCGCAACGCCGTATTCATTCGCCAGTTTGACAATGGCTTGAACTTCGGCAGTATTGGCAGGAAAAACCACGACCGACGGATTCGGCTCAAAGTGCTTCGTCCAGTCCTTACCCCATGTTTTCAAGGTATCGGCATCCAGATGAACACGATTTTCGCCCACCGCTTGCTGTAAGCCAGCAATCAGCGCAGGTGGCAATTGAGGGGTCGCAATATCAGAAGAAACTATATTCATATCTTGGAAAACCTATAACAGGGGTAACGCAATAAAAGATCGTAATATGTTAACATACACGCCTATTTTTTTGCTTTGCGGCTTTTGCGTTAATTTTGAGAGCACGCTTTTTGAGGGTACATCATGAGCCAGCAGTTTTCTTTGGAAAAAGACAAAATCCGTTTCTTGCTTTTGGAAGGCGTACATCAAACCGCGCTGGATGAGCTGCATGCAAACGGCTACACCAATATCGATTATCGTAAAACTGCACTTGATGAAGATGCACTGATCGAAGCGATCAAAGATGTTCATTTTGTCGGCATTCGTAGCCGCACTCAAATCACTGCAAAAGTGTTAGATGCAGCGAATAAATTGTCTGCGATTGGCTGTTTCTGTATTGGTACCAACCAAGTGGATTTGGATGCGGCGTTAGAACGCGGTATTCCAGTATTCAACGCGCCATATTCAAATACTCGTTCTGTTGCTGAACTCGTGTTGGGTCAATTGATCCTACTCCTTCGCGGCATTCCAGAAAAAAATGCGCTGGTACATCGCGGCGGCTGGTCAAAATCTGCGGAAGGCTCATTTGAAGCACGTGGCAAAACTTTAGGTTTAGTCGGTTACGGTTCAATTGGCTCACAATTGTCAGTTCTCGCTGAATCCCTCGGTATGAAAGTGATTTACTTCGACGTAGTCACTAAATTACCTTTGGGTAATGCACGCCAAGTGGCAACAATGGACGAATTACTCGCATCTTCTGATGTTGTTTCATTGCACGTTCCACAATTGCCATCAACCAACAACATGATGACTGCTGACCAGTTCGCAAAAATGAAGAAAGGTTCAATCTTCATCAACGCGGCTCGCGGTACTTGTGTGGTAATCGATGATTTGGCTGCTGCGATTGAAAGCAAACATCTGGGCGGCGCAGCAATTGACGTGTTCCCGAAAGAGCCAAAAGCAAACGACGAAGAATTCCAATCACCACTGCGTAAATATGACAATGTCATTTTGACACCGCACATTGGTGGTTCGACTTTAGAAGCGCAAGCAAACATCGGTTTGGAAGTTGCGGATAAATTTGTTCGTTACTCTGATTCTGGCGCGACGATCACGGCTGTGAACTTCCCAGAAGTATCCATTCCAAAACAAGAAGGCACGCATCGCCTGCTGCACATCCACAGAAACGTACCGGGTGTGTTGTCTGCGGTGAACACCTTGTTTGCTGAAAACAACATCAACATCGTGGCACAAAGCTTGATGACTAGAGGCGATGTTGGCTATTTGGTTATGGATGTTGCTGGTAGCGACTCAACACTTGCATTTGAAAAACTGCAAGGCGTTCAAGGCACCATGCGCGTTCGCGTGTTGTACTAATCTAAAGTCGTTCTAGAAATGAAAAAACCTCGCGTAAGCGGGGTTTTTTATTGGGCGAAAATTAAGCAAAGCAATAAAAGGTCTTATCAATTAAACCCGCCGTCACAATCTCTTCATTGAACCCACCCACAATTCAACTGGCATAAGACTTGCTGCAATAGACATATCGCCATCGTTTTTTTTGATGAAGCACTCCATACGTTTAAAGTAGGAAACGCCATGTCAAAGCTCCCTCCGAAAACACCACAAAATATGAATGGACTCGTCTTAGCCGCTGGAGGCGCGCGAGGCGCATATCAAGCAGGCGTACTCAAACGCGTCAGTGAGATCAAAGCCTTAGCAGGCAAACCTTCACCCTTTCAGATCATTACGGGTTCTTCAGCAGGCGCTATCAATGGCGCAGTCGTCGCAGCAAATAGTGCCAACTTTATTGAAGGCACCAAACAACTGGTGCGATTGTGGTCAAATTTGGACGCCTCCCAAGTGTACCGATTCGACCCCGCATCATTATTTGAAACAGGGACGCAAGCGGTTTTAGATTTTGCATTGGGTGGCTTATTTGGTGCAGGACGATTGCAATCGTTGCTGGATGCTACACCGTTGCATCAATTTATCGAAAATCACTTTGATGGCGAAGGCATTAATCGAGCGATTCAATCAGGTCACCTCTACGCGTTTGGCGTCACCGCAACAGGCTATCATTCGGGGAAAGCTTTTACCTTTATTCAAGGGCAACTCGGACATGCGCTGTGGAATAAAAGCCGTCGTGTTGCGCTACGCACCCATTTAACTGCCCAACATATTCTGGCATCCGCGGCCATCCCCATCGTCTTTCCGCCTGTTCCACTGAAAACAGGCGATTCCGTTGCCTACTTTGGTGATGGTGCAATGCGCCTCACCGCGCCGCTTAGTCCAGCAATTCGATTAGGTGCGGAGCGCTTGTTTGCCATAGGTGTACGCTGCCAAGAATCTGCAGATAGCTTATTACGCTCAGAATTATCCACCCATGATGATTATGTCGCACAACTCCAACGTCCACCGTTGTCACAGATTTGCGGCACGTTGATGAATGCCATTTTCTTGGATCATTTAGATACCGATATTGAGCATTTGAATCGAATGAATCACTTCGTCAGTGCCTACCTTGAACTCGAAAAGAAAATCCCTGCTGAGCAACAAGAGTTGCATGAACCCATGCGGATCATTCAACCGTTTGTGGTCTCGCCTTCCGCAGATATTGCCGTGATCGCCAAGACACTCGAGCATCGCATGCCGCGTCGGATTCGATACTTCATGGAAGGTCTGGGGCAACCTGATGCGCAAAGTGCAGACTTAATGAGTTTCTTATTATTTGATAAGGCTTTTACGCGCGAACTCATTCAATTGGGTTATCACGATGCAGGATTACGCATTGATGAGATTGAACATTTTCTGCTGGAGGGTAAGAAGACTCATTAATTCAGGTTAAGGGTAATGAGTCCATTTAAAAAACCAAGAAGGCTTTATCAAAAACCTTCGAGCACAATTTTACCTTTCGCTTTTCCACGTTCAATAAAGGCATGCGCGCGACGTAAATTCACCGCATTGATTTTTCCAAAATGCTCCCCAAACGTAGTTTTTAAAATACCTTGGTCAATCAAGTCAGCAACGCGATTCAAAATATGATGCTGCTCAATCATATCAGGCGTTTCAAAGAACGAACGCGTAAACATATATTCCCAATGTAATGAAATCGACTTCCGTTTTAGTAACTTAATATCCAGCGGCAACAGCGGGTCATCAATCAATGCCAACCGCCCTTGCGGTGCAATTGATGCCGCAATTTCAGTAAAATGTTGATCCGTTTGATTGAGACTCGCAACAAACGTCACTTCTGGAATACCAATTCGTTTCAGCTCTTCAGACAATGGTTGCCCATGATCAATCACATGATGCGCACCCAATTGTTTGACCCAATCCATCGTCTCATGACGTGACGCCGTCCCAATCACCGTCAGACCTGTTAACTGCCGCGCAAGCTGCGTCAGAATCGAACCCACACCGCCAGCGGCACCCACAATCAACAATGTTTGACCTTGATCAACCTCGCCCTCGACAACACCTAAACGATCAAAGAGCATTTCCCAAGCAGTCACACTTGTGAGCGGCAATGCCGCCGCCGTTGCGAAATCAAGCGACTTCGGCATCCGTCCAACGATGCGTTCATCAACTACTTGACGCTCACTATTACTACCAGCCCGCGCTAACGCACCTGCGTACCACACGCGATCATTGGGTTGAAATAATGTGACTTTAGAACCCACCGCTTTCACGATGCCCGTCGCATCCCAACCCAGCACCTTATAGTCACCAGCTTGCGGTTGCTGATTCTTACGGACTTTGGTATCGACTGGATTGACTGAAATCGCATGAACTTCAACGAGTAAATCATGCTCACCAATCAATGGCTCAGGTAACTCAATATCCAAGAGTGAATCTGGATCCTCAATCGCAAGGGATTGCAAATAACCGACCGCTTTCATCATTGATCACCTTCATTTGAATAGTTAACAGTACAATCTGATGCCCAAGCTTGGTATTAATTTCTTGATACGGCAGTTGAATTTATTGTTCACAAAATTGAACATTAAATTAATGCGATACAGTTCACACTATCTTTACTTATTTGATTTTTGTCGATGAATTATTGGACTTTTTTCGATCAAAGGTATTTAATCCGAATCAAACTAGCACTTGCTTTGCCTAATTAAAATCCACTTCAAAGTTCATTTCAGATCGTGAGCAACCATGTACTATCAGATATTAATTGAAACAACCGAAAAAACTGATGAATCTGATATCAACAAACAATATTTTGAATTAGATCGGTCTAGTCTAGACGATATTGAAATACATATTGTTCTTCCTTATTTACGTAAAGAAGAATTCCTTTTTTCTGGAAAAATTTTAAAATTTAAAGAAATTAAACGGATACTAATTAAAGAATCGCAAAAGACAACCCACGAACTCTCTCTAGAGGAGAGCTCACGCGTCCCGCATAGCACGATCCTTGTCTCAGCAATTGACATCCTCAATTACAAAGAGCATGTCAAAGACATCACCACGACCGTCTTTAATAAAGCACTATCAGTCGTATTAGCAAAAAAAATCATAGCGAATCAATCTCAAGCAGAAACTCCTCCGTCCAACCACGCCAAGGTACTTCTCGTGCATGGACGAGATCATCTCGCCAAAGATGTGACGATCAAATTCTTAGAAAAACTGGGCATCACATCGGTTATTCTCCACGAACACATTCGCGGTGAAAAAACTATCATTGAAAAAATTGAAGAAAATTTAAATATTGGCTTTGCAATCGTACTGTATACACCGACAGGTTTGGAACTCAAACCGCGCGCGCAACAGCATATCGTATTTGAACATGGCTATTTAATTGCCAAGCTAGGACGACGTAAAGTCTGTGCGTTGATTAAAAGTAATGTCGAAACGCCATTACAGTGCAATGGTGTGGTCTATGTGCCATTAGATGTACAAAATACATGGCATCAAACACTCGCTAATGAATTGACGCGTGCGGGATATCAGATTGATTTGAGTCCGTTTAAGGCAGCTGAAGCAAAATTGATTGTATAAGGTGTAGTTTCCAACTGACTACCACCACTCTCCTTCGCGCCATTCTGCTGATAGATCCTCTGTGACTGCAAACTTAGGTGTACACGATAAACGGTACACCATCACGTCATCTTCTGGCGTAGCAATGTTTTCTCCATTCTGACGAATAGACAAATCGCCTAGCCATAACTCCCAGCCTAAGCGCTGATAAAACTCAGAATCTTCTGGCGCTAATGCCGCTAATTGATACAACTCATCAACTTTTAATTGCGTACGAAGCAGCTGTTCGTTTTGGATATAGCTGACTAAAAATCGAAGTAATTGCGAAGCTAACCCCTGCCCCTGCATGGATGGCTCGGTTGCCACATATTCCACATAAGCAGTTTTCAACGGCGCACGGCCAGCTAAACTTAAAATTCGATCAGTCCACAATGCATGAGAAACAATCTGATCATCTTGTCGACCTATGACATGAAAGGCTGAATTTAAATATCCATAATCACACCACACATCCTCACCAAAAGCCTGCGCACATAAATCACGAATCGACTGCTGATCAGTCGATGTGAGTTGTTGTGCAGGAATGACTTGGATGTCGATGACATGACGCTTCGCAAGAGAATTTTTCACGACAGAATCTGCATAGGGCAATTTGGAAACTTAAATACTTGATCATTACGATCTGACTTACAAGAATATCGCAGCATTGCTCAGCTCATTACCCGCTTCAGACTCAAGTACTTTGTAATACTCATGCAGCGTCACACCAATCATTTCAACGCCTAAAACCACACCTAGTTGGTATTCTTCTGCGCTTAATTTAGTCGTCACACTTTGGCAAATGGACTGCCAACGTGAAGGTTCGATTTTGGCATTGATACCACGATCAGCAACGATTTCAACGCGATGCTCGCATAAATTAATATACAACAACACACCGCTATTCAACGCGGTATCCCATACGCGCAGTGATGAAAACAGATCCCGCGCTCGCCCTGTCGTGCCTTGATATAGTGCAGTACCGAGGGGTAAATGACCTTCTATCACCACGCGAATTTCACCTGCATGTCCTACTTCGGCAAGGCTGACAGCTTCTTCAATCGCGGTACGCGCCGCGCTGTCAAATCGCCGAGTTGCAAGCCAAGGCATATAGAGTGATTGCCGAAACCAGCGACCAAAATTCGCTTCATTATCATCATTCTTGGAATGAATCGTCGGCATTGTCGCGTTCGTTACCATGAGCCTGATGCGCCTCCACCGCCAAAAGAACCACCACCACCTCCAAAACCACCGCCGCCGCCGCCGAAACCACCACCGCGACCGCCGCCCATACTGCCTAAAATACTTAAAAACGGTAGTACACCGACCAGCAATAAGATAAAGACAACGCCACCAACCAACAAACTTCCCGCAAGCCCTGCACCCGTAAAAATCCCAATGCCTACACCTGCAGCTGCTAAACCAGTTGAGCTAATAAAACGACCAAAGAACATTCGGGTGAATTGCCCAATCACGACCAGAACAATGAGCAGTAAAATCAAATTACCCGACAAAACCCCACCTTGCGACTGTGGATTGTATTGTTGCTGAGCTTTCATTTGATCTGCGGCAGCTTTGGCTGTTTCAGGATCTTGCTGCAAAATCTCATCAATACGGTTAATGCCTGCGCTCAACCCAGCTGCATAATTTCCAGCGGCAAACTGCGGGGTGATTTGTTCACGAATAATCCGAGACGCAACCACATCGGGAATGATCCCTTCCAGACCGTAGCCCGTTAAAATCTGCATCTTGCGATCTTGCACTGCGACGACGATTAATAAGCCATTGTCACGTTTGGCATCACCAAGTTTCCACGCAGTAAAGACACGTCCTGCATAATTAAAAATCGGCTCACCTTGCGTACTCTTGACCAGTATCAAACCAATCTGCGCGCGCCCTGCATCATGGATTGCTCGTAACTGATCACTCAGCTGCTGATTATCCGCTGTACTCAAAGCACCCGCTTGATCCAACACAGGTGCATTCAACGTTGGCAAGGCGAGGAACTCTCCACTGCCTGAGTCCACAGGTGCTGGTTGCGAAGCAGTTGATGTCGCATTTGCGGATGACGTAGCTGCACTTGTCCCTGGCAACGGCGTAACGACCAGATTTTTTAGCGGTGCGAGTGGCGTCGTCTTGGCGATATTCGCCGCAACGATGACATCTGCCGCATCATCAGTCGCAGCGACAACAACCATCGGCGCACAAGCAAGTGCGATTGCCAGTCCGAAAGTGCATATAGCTGAATGCGCAGCTAGAGCAATTTTCATGCATTATGATCCGCTGAAATTAACAGTTGGCGCTTGAGAAACTTGCGCTTCATTGGCAACACTGAAGTTCGGTTTGGTGTGCATGCCTGTGACTTTAGCGGTTAAATTGACTGGGAACTGACGCACTGTGATGTTGTAATCTTGCACCGACTCAATATAACGATTACGCGCAACCGTAATGCGATTTTCAGTGCCTTCCAACTGTGCTGATAAATCACGGAAAGTTTGATCGGCTTTTAGATTTGGATAATTTTCAGAGACCGCCATCAAACGTGACAGCGAGCCTTGTAGCTGATTTTGCGCATCAATGAACTTCTGGAAAGCCACAGGATCATTCACCAGTTCAGGCGTTGCTTTAATACCTGCAACCGATGCACGCGCTGTCGTCACTTCTGTCAGCACTTTTTCTTCATGCGTTGCATAGCCTTTCACGGTATTGACCAGATTCGGAATTAGATCGGCACGGCGTTGATATTGGTTCAACACTTCTGACCAACTGGCGGTGACGCCCTCATCTTTGGCTTGCAACGTGTTATAGCCACAACTTGGCAGCGTAATGAGCAGAACAGTAGACAATGCGATTGCAGTAAAGTAACGACGTGACATGATGTTGCCCCTTAAAATTATTCAATTACTAAAAAATAAACACAGCCATAACAATAGCGCATGTTTCTGATCAAATGACGTTATCAATTGTTAACAGTCCACTCACAGGAGGTGAATGGGTTGTAGTCGATTTACCTTCTACTGTGCTTTTATTATTTTATGACCTTGAACGCCAAAATCGTTGTCATGAATTCGGTATTACATAACATGAAAGTAAATATAGCTTACTTAAATTTCATGCTATTGTTCATTAACAATAACACTACGTGCTGATCACTTATCATGAACTTAATGACATCTCCGACTGTACGCCAAAATCAACATCACCAGCTCACTCGGATTGTAGGAATATCATTAATCAGTTTATCGCTGATGCACTGTGGAAAAAAAGAAACGCCCCACGAGACAGGTCAAGATAAACGCATTGAGACGAGTACCGTCACGATTGGTTATGTCGGCGCGCTGACGGGTGCGCTCGCGCACTATGGCAAAGATGAGGAAAACGGCGTACGCCTCGCGATTGATGATTTGAATACACAAAAAATTGTGATTGCTGGCAAACATATCCAATTCAAAATTGAAAGCGAAGACGATCAAGCTGACTCACGCCATGCAACCAATGCCGCACAGCGCCTTGTCGATGACAATGTCAGTGCCGTGATCGGTCACACCACTTCGAGTACGACACTGCCAGCCTCTATTCTCTATAATAAAGCAGGCATTCCCCTTTTCGCCCCAGCAGTGACCAATCCGAAATACACCCAGCAAGGTTTCCCTTACACATTCCGCTTAATCGCCAATGACATTCAGCAAGGTCAAGCCTTAGCCCAAATTGCGCTGCAGCATTTTAATGCCAAGCGCATTGCTGTCATTGATGATCGCAGCGCATATGGCGTTGGCATCGCCGATGAATTTGAAAAGCACATTAAGACTTTGAATGGCAATCTCGTCGCCCACGAATCGGCCAATGACAAAGAAACCGACTTCAATGCCGTACTCACCCGCATCAAAAGAAACAAGCCCGATCTGATTTTCTTTGGGGGTAACGATGGGCAAGCTGCTGCCATGATTCAGCAAATCCACAATCTGGGGATCAACGCACAATTCATTGCAGGCGATGGCGTGCATACGCCTGAGTTTATTAAATTAGCAGGAAAAGATGCCGAAGGCGTAGTCACCACACTACCCGGTTTTCCACTCGAAAAAATGCGTAACGGGCTCGAATTCAAACAACGTTTTGAACCAAAATATGGACCGATTCAACTGTATGCGCCTTATTATTATGATGCGATGCAAGTCATCGCTCTAGCCATGCAAGTCGCAGGTTCAACTGATCCCAAAGTATATGCAGCGAAATTAAAAGAGACCAATTACACCGGCATCACCAATCAAATTCAATTTGATCCGCAGGGTGATTTGAAAGTTGGAAAAATATCAGCGTATTTGGTTAAAGATGGGCAATGGGTGGATTTAGAGATCAAATCAAAATAGCCTAAGATTTCACCTCATGCAGTCAAATAATCAAAAGAGATCGTCATTTAATTATTTTTCAGAATGACGATCTCACTAGACTAGAATCCTACTGATATAACTCTGGGTGCTTCGCTTTCAGTTGATCACGCATCTCCTGAATACGTCTCACTTTTTCCTCGACGACTTTAATCTGTTCTGGACTAATCCCTTCTTTTTTAGCGCGTTCAATATCCGATTGCAATGCTGGGATTTCTTTGTCAGCCGAAGCTACGTAAGCCTTGTATACCTTGTCATTCTGACGAACTTCATATTGAGCATACTCTTTTGAATCATTAAGCTCCGCAGAAGTCGGCATCTCTCGATCTGGCGTACGATCCAAAGGAGGCATCCGTGGATCACCATGCTCGCGTGTTTCGGCCATACTCTGCGCCGCATCCACTGGCGGGAAGGTCGCAGGATCAAGCATCGGCAACAGTGGACTATCTGTTTGACCCACACCAAGATTTATAGGCGCAGGCTGATCGACTGCAACTTGCGGTGTTGGTAATTGTTGAGCGGCCTTGATTGGTGGTAATACTTCAGGGCTAGACACTTTGGGCTTGAGCCACACAATCAGACCGATGACCAGCACACCCAATAAGCCCAATACAATCAACATAATGTTCTTCAATGTGAATGCCCCTCCTCATGAACTTCCTCTTGAGGAAATTGCATGCTCAAAACGAGATCAGGACGGATATGAATATTCGCCTGATTCCACACTTGAGTTCTTGCACCCAAATGTTCATCCATCACTTTTTGCTTGGCGATGGCTTGAGAAGCGACATAACGAACAGACTCACTCGTCTCAGGCTGATAACTGGTTTCCTTTTGTTCAACCAGCACAATTTCCCAATCAACCGTATCTGTCGGTTTACCTGGCATTCTAAAAGGATTAGAAACTCGATCAACCGTCTGAAAAAACAATAGACTTTGCAACCAATTCGAACCCGTTTCTGGATGAACAACCCAACCTAAATCACCGCCATTTTGACGATCATCCGCAACAGAGTATTGCTTAGCGACATCAGCAAATAATTTACCTTGTTTAAGTGCAGCAGATGCCTCGCGTGCGGTTGCCTCATCTTTTGTCCGGATGTGGCGGGCTTTTACTCGATCAACACGAATAAACATATCCAGATGACTTTGATAGAATTTTTTAATTTCCTTTGGGGTTACTTGGCTCGCAATTTTTTTAAGATAAAATACATCTTCATGGACATCCGCAGCGACCCCAATATGCTCTAAATAACCCTGAACCTGCATACGATCGACAATAATTTGCTTAAACGATTTTACTTCAGCGGGAGTAAAGCCTGAACGATGCTCTAACCAATGAAGAGCATATCGGCGCTCCATGAGCACCTGTGCTTGTTGATCGGTGAAATCTTTATCTTTTTGATGAATCTGAAATTTTCCTTGGATCTGCTGACTATTATAGACATCAGCCAATGTGACAACACCTTGACTATGGGCATCAAAACGATATCGACGAAGTACCAACTGCTCAGCAAATTTCTTTCCAGCAGGCATCAATTGATATTCAAGTCTCACTTCAGGTTGATCAGAGAGCAATTTTTTCCAATCACTATCCGTCATGACATGGCGCGCTGTTTGACCATAATTCGGCGTATCTGAACCAGTCCGCTTTTTTGCTTCAGCAACCATATCCGATCCGAAGCCAGCAACGATATCAGCCGCCATCGACTGCTCTATCTGCACTTCTGAGGAAAATGCAACTTTACTATTTTTAATCAGCTCGTCTGGTGTAAATCGACTACGGGCATATGTTGCCAACAACTCATCATCAATGATCCGTTGTAATACGCTGTTGGGAGTCACTCCAGAATCATTTTTTTTTGCGATGACGAGAAAGCGATCTAATAAATGCTGACTTATCGATTGACCATCTATTGTTGCAACCAAACCGTTGGTTTTTAAGTCATAACTCACAACCGCATTGGCGCTATTCGATCCTAATGCAATGGAGAGCATTAACATCAAACTAGACGTGCCATGTTTAATCGAATCAATAATGTGACTTTTTTGAACGGGATTTTTGTGAATAAAAAATTGCATCAGCCGACCTCTTGAGACATCCTGTACATATTAGAATCTTGGCGTATATTAGCGAGTATGACTCGCTAGAATATTACCGCAAGGACTTAAACAAAAATCCTCACGCTTACTATAAATATTAATCCTAAAAAAAACACCACCATTGATGTGACGTTTTTTCGAACGATTCTATTATTGCATCAAATAAAATTCGACTTCTGAATTTTAGAATCGCTCTGCAGCGCGGTTGAGTACTCGAACCACCATTGCAATTGCATGTGGAACCATAATGTTAGCGACATTTGTACGATCAGCATCATCAGTACTCGATAACACAATACCACCTTGAGTATAAGCAATCGTACCACCTTGAGTCAGCAAAGGACGAATATCTGTCGCTGTCGCTGTCAAAGGAGTCAAGTCATTCAATGCGTTTGTCACTTTTGTACCATTATTCAGCGCTAAAGAATCATAGTGATCTTCAACCCAGCTTTCCCAACCAGCATGATTTAATGCAGATGTCGTCCACACATGATGAGGTTGCAACAAATCCGTTGTATGCATGACAAAGCCAAGTGTTTGCACAGATGGAGAAGCTAAAAATTGTTGAAACCAGTATTGGCCTAAGTTATCAATCGGCTGAAATGGCATGGTTTCAAAATCAGCATACATATTGCGTGTTGAATAACCACCCATGCGATAGTGTGCTTCTGTCAAATCATAAGCATTGTATTTAGTGCTATCACCAAACCAGCCTTTCAGATTGCCTTTACCATCATCTAGATAATCACCATACAACCAAGACGCAGCCATATTGTCGATATCGCCCCAAACAGTCAGTTTGTTGTAGTTATAGCCGCCAAAATCATTCCCATGGACATCAGGACCTTGAGTTTGATTTTGGAAATGCCAATATGAAGTATATTTTACAATTCCTGAAGCAGCACCCCAAACAGGCGCTAGCTGGCAGCTACCTGTAGAAGCTCCACAAATATAGGTATCTGCAAAATCATCTACATCGTAGGCACCTTGACCCAAGACCGTTGCAAATTGATCAATGGTATAACCCGCTTTGTTTGCACCCGCCAATAACTTCGCGTAATTGGTGCTAGAAGGATTAGCCTTCATATAATTAACGGCATCCATTGCAATACGGCGATGTACTTCTTGTGACCATGCATTAGCATTCGTCGCCGTGAATAAAGCTGTAGCAGTAGCCAACAGCGTACAAATGATTTGTCTCATGGAAACTCCTAGTATTGTGAAATAGAGAACGCGTCATGCATTCCATTTACGTAATTCAATTAAAGTTACGAAAAACAGACAATACCATAGCTTTAAATTACAGCAAATACCGCTTGTCAGAAATGAATTTAGGAACTATTTGGTGTCTTGAGTCGCTAATTTAGCTCATCATACCGATGCTTTATTACAATTTAAATACTGATATTATTGAATATAATTATTTAGCAAATAAAAAAACTGGAAGAATTTTGGCGCGTATGGTTAAAAATAGCGATAATTGGCGTTGACGTTCGTCAAATTATTTTATAGTTGACAAAAAGGAACCAATAAGTTCCTTTTTTTAATTAAATTTCTTTCTAGTCTTCTTATTTACTAAGCAAGCGTACTTTTTTATGATTTCATCTCCATCTAGCCATGGACAATAGCACCCCTTTTTACAGCATGACGTTTCATGCTTGGGTTGAATCCAACGAATAAATTCACATAGAGGATTTTCATTCACGCAATCCAAACCCTCAATAAACCGCACTTACATCTGCAACCCACCCACTTTATAACCCGCCTTTTCAAACACAGACCCCAATTGATCGGCATCATAGCCTTCGACCGTTTCACGCCCCACCACCGTTACAGGTATGCCAATAAACTTATGAGATCCAAAGAAATCTTTTCCTTCTTTAGAAGTTTCAACATCATGATCCAAATATGGCACTCCACTATTATCAAGGCTTTCCTTTAAATGCTTGCAGTATCCACACCACGCTGCAGTGTATAAATGAATGACCTCTCGACCTTTGACGGATTGATTAGCTTTGACAAACCCCGCATATTGCGCGTCTTCTCTGATAGATTGCTGATGCTTTTGCCACCATTGCCAACCACCAACGAGAAGCACAGCGATCAATGCGATGAATGTATACGGAAGCCGATTTGTCATATGGGTTTACTGCTAAATAATTTTATGTAAAGTTTAACTGTATTAAAATCAAAAGAAAAATGCGACCAATAAAAAAGCCCATCATTCGATGAGCTTTTTTTGATTCAAAAACCTAAATTAGATTTTCAAATAATCCAAAATGCCTTCAGCAGCTTGGCGACCTTCCCAGATTGCAGTCACCACTAGATCAGAACCCCGCACCATATCGCCGCCAGCGAAGATCTTCTCATTGCTGGTTTGGAATGGGAATGCTTGATGTTCAGCAGCAGTCACACGGCCTGAGCCGTCCATTTTCACTGATTGATCAGCCAACCATGCCGCTGGGCTTGGACGGAAACCAAATGCCAGAATCACCGCATCTGCTGGCAGAATTTCTTCTGAACCTGGAATTGGCTCTGGGCTACGACGACCACGGCTATCGGCTTCACCGAGCTGAGTAGTCACCACTTTAACGCCTGTTACACCGTGCGCATCACCAATGATTTCAATCGGTTGACGATTAAATAAGAATTCAACGCCTTCTTCTTTCGCATTCTTCACTTCGCGACGTGAACCGGGCATGTTTTCTTCATCACGGCGGTATGCACATGCAACATGGGATGCGCCTTGACGAATCGCGGTACGGTTACAATCCATCGCAGTGTCGCCACCGCCCAGAATTACAACACGTTTGTTTTCCATGCTGATGTAATCAAACGGAGATTTTTCCCAGCCTTGGCAACGATTCACATTAGCAATCAAGTAATCCAACGCGTCATACACGCCGTTCAACTCTTCGCCAACGAAACCGCCTTTCATATAAGTGTAAGTACCCATTCCCATGAATACGGCATCATAATCCGCCAGCAATTCATCAATGATCACATCGACACCGACATCGGTATTCAGACGGAACTCAATGCCCATGCCTTCAAAAATAGTGCGACGACGAATCATCACATCTTTTTCCATCTTGAATTCTGGAATACCAAAGGTCAGCAAACCGCCGATTTCTGGGTTTTTATCAAAGACAACAGGCTTCACGCCTGCACGTACCAATACGTCTGCACAGCCGAGACCCGCAGGACCTGCACCAATAATCGCGACTTTCTTGTCTGTCCAAACAACTTTGGACATATCAGGACGCCAGCCCATCGCAAACGCAGTATCGGTAATGTATTTTTCAGTATTACCAATAGTGACCGCGCCGAAACCGTCATTCAACGTACACGCGCCTTCACACAAGCGATCTTGTGGACAAACACGACCACAGACTTCAGGCAAAGTATTGGTTTGATGTGATAATTCAGCAGCTTGGAACAACTGTCCTTCACTGATCAGTTTCAACCAATTTGGAATATAGTTGTGAACTGGGCATTTCCATTCGCAATATGGATTACCACAATCGAGGCAACGGTGTGACTGATTGGCAACTTCAACCTTTTCAAAAGGCTGATAAATTTCCACAAACGCAGTCGTCCGCGTTTCAATGTCTTTTTTCTCAGGTTCTTGGCGTGCGACATCGAGAAACTGAAAATCATTGCTTAGGCGATCAGCCATCTATCATCCCCATTCGGTCAGCACAATCAAATCATGCCTGCCTACTATGTGTTTAAATCGATATTTTGAATCCATGTTGGATCTGCGCAATGATGCGTTAAATCCAGAATTTATGACTTTGTTTAAGCTCAGGTTGATCGTCTATTCAAATAAACGATCAACCTGCAACCCACTCTAACTTACTGTGGATCTGCTTTGGTTGTTTTAAGCAAACTGGCGAGGCTAGCCGCTTTTGGTTTGACCAGCCAGAATTTACGGCTGTATTCATCAAATTCTTCTAGCAGTTTCTGGCCCCATGCGCTGCCTGTTGCAGCCACATATTCTTCCAGTACTTCAACCAAATGTTGGCGATGCTCTTCAGTCGACTCGGTGCTGATGCGATTCAAGTCGATGAGTTCATGGTTGCAACGATCGAAGAAGTCACCTTCCAGATCAAGTACATAGGCAAAACCACCAGTCATACCCGCACCAAAGTTCAAGCCTGTACGACCCAAGACTGTCACTAAACCGCCAGTCATATATTCGCAGCAATGGTCGCCTGCACCTTCGATCACCGCATGACAGCCTGAGTTACGCACGGCAAAACGTTCGCCCGCTGTACCTGCGGCGAGGAGTTTACCACCCGTCGCGCCGTACAAACAGGTATTCCCAATAATCGCGGTATCTTGCGATTTAAATGGTGAACCTTTAGGTGGGTAAATCGCAATCTGACCGCCCGCCATGCCTTTACCGACGTAGTCGTTGGCATCGCCTTCAAGATCAATATGCAAGCCGCCCGCGTTCCAAACACCGAGTGACTGACCCGCTGTACCGTGCAATTTCAAGGTCATTGGCTGATTGCTCATACCTAAATCGCCATGCAGTTTGGCAATTTCACCCGACAGGCGCGCGCCAATCGAGCGATTACAGTTAATCACTTTATAGCTAAACGTACCGCCAGATTTTGCCGTAATCGCAGGCAACATATCGACAACCATTTGCTCGGCCAACTCGCCTTTATCAAATGGTTCGTTGCGAACAGATGTGCAATATTGATCATTGCCCGCAGCCGACGCATGTGTAGTCAAGAGTGGAGTCAAATCAAGTTGCTGTTGTTTATCAGTTTGACCTTCCAAACGCACCAGCAAATCAGTACGACCGATCAAATCTTTCAGGCTCTTCACACCAAGCGCTGCCATCCATACGCGGGTTTCTTTCGCGATGAAATGGAAGAAGTTGATCAACATTTCTGGCTCGCCAATAAAATGTTCTTTACGTAAATGATCTTGCTGCGTTGCAACACCGGTTGCACAGTTATTCAAATGGCAAATACGTAGGTATTTACAGCCGAGCGCGATCATTGGCGTTGAACCAAAACCAAATGATTCAGCACCCAAAATTGCTGCTTTAACCACGTCCAAACCTGTTTTCAAACCACCGTCGGTTTGCACACGGACTTTGCCACGCAAATCATTCACACGGAGTGCTTGATGCGCTTCAGATAAACCGAGTTCCCACGGCGAACCTGCGTAGTGAATTGATGACAATGGAGATGCCGCTGTACCGCCGTCATAACCAGAGATCGTGATCAAATCTGCGTAAGCTTTCGCCACACCCGCAGCAATCATACCGACACCTGGGCCTGATACCAATTTCACCGAAACGAGCGCTTTTGGATTGACCTGTTTCAAGTCAAAAATCAATTGCGACAAATCTTCGATCGAATAAATATCGTGATGCGGTGGCGGAGAAATCAACGTCACACCAGGCACGGAGTAACGTAAACGCGCAATCAACGCATTCACTTTACCGCCTGGTAACTGACCGCCTTCACCTGGTTTCGCACCCTGCGCAACTTTAATCTGCAGCACTTCTGCTGAAGACAAATACGCTGGTGTGACACCAAAGCGACCTGACGCCACTTGCTTAATTTTCGAGTTACGGATCGTGCCATAACGTGCTGGATCTTCGCCGCCCTCACCAGAGTTCGAACGACCACCAATCGTGTTCATCGCAATCGCAATCGCTTCATGCGCTTCAGGCGACAATGCACCGAGCGACATGCCTGCTGAGTCAAAACGTGGCAGAATCGCTTCGATTGGCTCGACTTCATCGAGTTCAATGCTGTTCGTCGTATTCAGACCAAGCAAATCACGCAAGGTTGCGGTTGGGCGTTTGTTGACCAGATCAGCATATTGCTGATAATCCTCAAACTTACCCGTACGCACCGCAGTGTGCAGCGTGTTAATCACATCTGGATTAAACGCATGATATTCTTTGTTAAAGACGAACTTGAGCAAGCCACCTTGTTCGATTGGCTTACGGGTTTGCCATGCCAAGACCGCCAGTTTCTTTTGATCATTTTCAAGATCAACGAAACGCGCGCCTTCTATACGGCTAGAAACACCTTTAAAGCAAAGATCGACCACAGCACGTGACAAACCAATCGCTTCAAACAATTGACCTGCGCGATATGAGGCAACAGTGGAAATACCCATTTTCGAGAGGATTTTCAACAAGCCTTTATCAATGCCCTTACGGAAATTGTTTTGCGCATACAGCGGATCACCAAGCAAATCACCTTTAGCGATCAGCTCATTAATCACGTCATACGCCAAGTACGGATACACCGCGCTCGCGCCGAAACCAATCAATACCGCGAAATGATGTGGATCACGCGCCAAACCAGTTTCGACGATGATATTCGCATCGGTACGCAGACGCGCAGCAGACAATGAGTGATGCACAGCACCTGTCACCATCATCGCATTAGCTGGTAAAAAGCCTTCACGAATATTGCGATCCGACAGATTCAATAGCGTAGCACCTGCACGCACTGCATCTGCAGCTTCCGTACAAATACGACGAATCGCCGCTTCTAAGCCTTCGCTTTCTGGATAGTTCAGATCCAGCGTATGCATCTGATATTCAGCGCGCGGCAAAGTACGCAGCTGATGCATTTTGCTTGCCGACAATACTGGGCTAGAAATAATGATGCGATCCGCGTGTTCTGGCGATTGCTCAAACACGTTTTGTTCACGACCCAATGACGTCTCAAGCGACATCACGATCGATTCACGTAGCGGATCAATCGGTGGGTTAGTCACCTGTGCAAACTGTTGACGGAAGAAATCCGCAACATGGCGCACTTGGCGTGACAATACCGCCATCGGCGTATCATCGCCCATGGAACCGACCGCTTCTTGACCACTTTCCGCCAACGGACGAATGATCTGATCGCGCTCTTCAAAGCTAACCAAGAACATTTTTTGCGCAGACTTCAACGCATCGCCTTTTAAGCCAAACTCTTGCAGACTTTCTTCTAAGTCGTCATCAGTTTTGACATGCAACGCATGTTCGCGCAGCCATTTTTTGTATGGATGCGTTGATTTCAAACGATTATCAATATCGACCGTTTGCAGCAATTCACCAGTCAGCGTATCGGCAACCAGAATTTGACCTGGGCCTACACGGCCTTTTGACACCACATCTTCAGGTTTGTAATCCCAAACACCGATTTCTGACGCAAGCGTAATGTAACCATTCTTGGTAATGACCCAACGCGCAGGACGCAAACCGTTACGATCGAGCATACAAATCGCATGACGACCATCTTGAATCACTAGACCCGCAGGACCATCCCACGCTTCCATATGCTTCGAGTTGAATTCATAGAACGCACGTAAATCGGCATCCATGGTCTCAACGTTTTGCCAGGCTGGTGGAACCAACATACGCAGCGCACGGAAAAGATCCATGCCGCCACCGACCAGAATTTCCAACATGTTATCGAGACTTGAAGAGTCTGAACCCGTGCGATTGATCAACGGATTAATGTCGAGCAAGCCAGGCAACAATGGGTTTTCAAATTTCGGAGTACGCGCAACTGACCAGTTACGGTTACCCATAATGGTGTTGATTTCACCGTTGTGCGCCAAATAACGGAAAGGCTGCGCCAATTTCCAAAGCGGAGCCGTGTTGGTTGAGAAGCGTTGATGGAACACCACGATATGTGATGTCAAACGCTCATCGCTCAAGTCCAAATAGAAAGACGCAATATCTTCCGGCATCATCAAGCCTTTATAGCTAATGACGGTACTTGCCAGCGAGGTCACATAGAACAATTGATCATGAGTCAATTGGCTCTCAGCACGACGACGCGCCAAGAACAATTTACGATTAAAATCATCCTCCGCCATGCCATCAGGCGCAGAGACAATAATCTGCTGCATTGCAGGCAATGTACGCAGCGCAATTTCACCCAAAATCTCAACATTGGTTGGCACGACGCGCCAAGCGGCAACAGTCAGACCTTCTTTAACGATTTCAGCATCTAAAATGTCACGCGCATGCTGAGCTAGCGTCTCATCGGTATTCAAAAAAATCGTACCGACTGCAAATAATTCAGGCAGTGTTGCGCCAAGCTTTTGCGCTTCTGCTCTAAAGAAGTCTTTAGGCATCGCCAATAACAAACCACAGCCATCGCCGGTCTTACCGTCTGCTGCAATACCACCACGATGCGTCATACAGCTCAAGCTGTGAATCGCGGTTTGCAACAGATGATGACTCGCCTGACCCTGCATGTGAGAGATCAGACCAAAGCCACAGTTATCCCGAAAATCTTCAGGTTGATACAGACCCGTCATCGCAGCACCTGAAGTTGTTTCAGATGAACAATGGGCTTCCGAAGAAAGCGTAGCGAGCGGCGACATATGCATGGCGTACCCTTATATAGAAACAATAAAAACAGACGTAAAAACAATACTGCAATGGCGAAAACGACCACAACACCAAGAAAGAACAAACAAGGCGCAAACTATCCTAAGCCCAAGCTATCACGGCACTTAAAAGGAGGACAGACAAAACGGTGTAATAGTGTAAAGAAAAACTCAACTTTACTCAAATGCAATCCTAGATTTATTACATATAACAAAAAGCTAACACAGTGTTC
>JANYEL010000204.1 GCA_025363155.1 Moraxellaceae bacterium | reverse complement strand
TATCTTTGCAGTGCTTATTATTTACACATGTGTGGGTTTAACATTTCAATGGGTGGTCACCGCTGGACTATTGGGCGGCATCATTGGTATCACGCTCACCTATTTGATGGGTGCTCAAGTCAACTGGTCATTGCTGCATCGCACCTATACCTGCGCCAGTATGCTAGGAATGGGGTTGAGTTACGCGCTGGAAAACCAAGAACGCCAGAACTTCTTGAACACCTATCTATTACGGCTGACTGTGCAGAAAGGTGAAAATTTAGCAAAACAACTGGATGCCTTGTCTCGCCAAGATTCGCTGACGGGTCTTGCCAATCGTCGGCATTTAAATGAATTTTTGAATAGCGAATTGAATAGAGCGTTGCGCCAACAGCAACCATTAACCGTCATGATGATTGATGTGGATTATTTTAAGGTTTACAACGATCAATTCGGGCATTTAGCGGGCGATGAATGCCTACGTCAAATTGCAAAATTACTTTCAAATATGACCAAGCGTAGCGGAGAGTTAGCTGCGCGTTATGGCGGTGAAGAGTTTGTTCTGGTCTATCCTGTGATGGATGCAGATTTAGCCGAGAAACAAGCTATTCTTCTGCTCAAAACTATCGAGGCGTTGGCCGTCTCTCATCCGAATGGACACCCAGTGACCTTTAGTATTGGCATCGCCGTTTATCTACCAACCGAAAATGCAAACCTTGAACAAATGCTACATGATGCAGATGCTGCACTCTATATGGCGAAAGAAAACGGACGTAATCGCTACGAGTTTTATAACAAGTCAATGCGCCAGAAGATGAGTAGCGAAGTCATAGAATAAACACCACTAGAATCATTTAATTTGTGCGGCTTCCACTTTTCAAATGCAGACCTTCCAGCGAAGGCGCATCCAACCTCGGACCAGCTATTGGATCAGTAATCACACCGAAAAGTGGCGACTCCATTGCCCAATCACTTCTCGCCTGCTCCATCTCCGCCTGAGTCCGTGCGACAAAATTCCACCAGAGCAGAATATCCTCTTTAAATGGTTCTCCGCCAATCATGAGTATCCTCGTTGCGGCATGACAACTAATCGTCACATTCTTATTACCCGTTGCGAAGTAGAGTAATGTTCCTGTTTCCAGTGACTCGCCATCTACGGTTGCCTCACCCTCCAATAGGGTAATGCCATACTCAAAACTTGGATCAAGTTCGAGTTCAAACGTACTGGTTTGTTTAGCCACTAAATCTACAGCAACGAGTGGTGTAAAAACAGAAACGGGTGACGTCACACCCAAGCAACTCCCCACTAAAACCGTAGCTTGGAAGCACTCTGTTTCGACTGTCGGTAAATCAGGATAATTTTGGAATTGAGGGTCCATGTGTCGATGGCTGTCCTCTAAAGCAATCCAGAGTTGCGCGGCGTGCAGCGTGCTCGCTTTGTCCGTTGGCGACACTTCTGCATGAGAAATACCCTTACCTGCTGTCATTAGGTTGACCTGATTTGGATAAATCATTTGGCTATTACCCAAGCTATCAATATGTCGAACTTGGCCCTCAATCATCCACGTAAAGGTCTGCAATCCAATATGCGGATGAGGATGGACATGCATTCCAGAACCTTCAGCGAAGTTCACTGGTCCCGCATGATCCAAGAAACACCACGCGCCAATCGTCCGTTGAAATCGATTTGGAATCATGCGCGCAATCTTCATGCCCGGACCAATTTCAGCAATACGCCCTTCAATCCGAAGGATAGGATTCTCGATACTCATGGCGTCACTCCTTTGAATTTTTAGATGAAGCGAATTTCGACAACTTCTTTGATTGTAGCTTTAGCGAGGCAATAGTGGAGAAAGAATTAAAACATACACTGTTAAGCAAAAAATAAACGCTCAACCCTATTTAGAGAAAGAGCGTTTATAAAACTTAATCCGTCAATCGAAGGACTTTAGACAAACATGACTGTTGTACTGAATCAAGACAACCAAAAATGATCAGAAGTGATGAAAGTCTCGATTATTTTTTACGGTTCACGACGAGAATAAAAAATTTATGATCAACAATCGCTGGTAGAAAAATCTCTTTCGACTGTTTATACGTCGTCATCATGTTTGCACCACTCAAGGTGGGAAGTTTCTGAATCACTCGATAGCTATCAGAGCCTGTCTGATGCGCGATCGTCAACGTTGCTGGCTCGCCGCCATTTGCCACAAAAATATTGCGCGTTTCAGAA
>JANYEL010000196.1 GCA_025363155.1 Moraxellaceae bacterium | reverse complement strand
TAAGCAATGGATAATTTACTGGCGATTCCAGTCACGAGAAAACGTTTACCTTGTAATAGCATAGCCACTCTCTTTATTTAGACGCATTTTAAATTAAAAACATCTTACGAATAATTGGGGTAAATCCTAACAGATTTTAATAAAAACCATATCCTTAACACATCGATTAACAAGTAATTAAACGGAATTGATACGTTTAAACTTGCGATGCAGCGATGAGCTGTTGGGTATACGCCGTCTTAGGCTGAGTAAATAACTGTTCAGTTTCCTGCAACTCAACCATCAGCCCCTGACGCAGCACCAATATACGCTGACAGAGTGCGCGTACCAATGACAAATCATGACTAATAAACAAATAACTCAATTGATTTTCAAGTTGTAGTTTACGCAATAATGCGACTAAAGCGCGTTGTGTTGTTCGGTCTAAAGCTGAGGTTGGTTCATCTAATATCAATAACTTAGGTTGCATAATGAGAGCGCGTGCGAGCGCAACACGCTGCCGTTGTCCACCCGATAGTTCATGCGGATAACGATCAATGAAACTATCATTTAACTCCACTTTGCTTAAAACATCAGCTACAGCTTGGCGTCGTTTAACATTCGATTGAATCTTAGTTTCCACGCCTTCCCCAATGATATTTCCCACGGTCAATCGAGGATTTAAACTAGCAAAAGGATCTTGAAAGACTATTTGGAACTTTGATCGCAATGGACGTAATGATGACTCAGACAATTCATTGATTAATTGTCCTTGCAGTAAAATTTCACCTGAACTAGCAATTAAACGTGTTAGAGCAAGTGCTAATGATGTTTTCCCAGAACCACTTTCACCAACAATACCAAGTGACTCACCTTGAGATAACATCAAATCTAAAGGTTTTAACGCTTGCAAAAAAGGTGTTTTATGACGAAGTTGTTCCCAAAAACTGGTCAAAGCGTCGTGTTTAATTGGATACTTGATGCCTAGTTTTCTTAACTCTAAAACAGGAAGCGTTTCATTCGTATTAAAAGTAATTGGTAGTGCGGCACCTAAATCATCATCTAATAACAGCTTGGTATATTCATGCTGAGGTTGATCAAAAATCGCAAGTGTTGCGCCCTGCTCTACGACCTTTCCCGCCTGTAATACAATCACATCATCACTGTATTGATGAATAAGATTCAAATCATGACTAATCAATACAAGCGCCATGTTGCGCTCTTGCTGTAACTGTTTTATTAAATCCAACAATTGACGTTGCAGAATGACATCAAGTGCAGTTGTTGGCTCATCGGCGATCAACACATCTGGATCACCCACTAGCGCCATGGCAATCATCACACGCTGCCGTTGACCGCCCGATAATTCATGTGGGTAACGAGTTAGATATTGTTCTGGTGTTGTTATGCCGACTTGAACTAATAACTCCAAAACTCGCTGGCGTACTTCAATTTTGCTAATACCAGATAAATGCAATAACTCGCCCAATTGCTTTTCAATCGTATGCAGTGGATTCAGCGCGCTCATCGATTCTTGGAAAACCATTGCGATCTTATGGCCGCGAATTCTGCACATCTCATTATCGGATAATGGCAATAGTGATTGACCTTCAAAGATCACTGCGCCAGATGCTTTCAATCCTGTGGGCAATAATCCTACTAGTGCTAATGTAGTGATTGACTTACCAGAACCGCTTTCACCGACCAGTGCAAGTGTTCGTCCTGGTTTGAGTTCAAAAGATAATTCATGAAGTAATAAGCATGAATCTGATTCTGTTCGAATCGATAAGTTTTGAACTTTGAGAGAGTTTTGGTTAGCGTTTTGGGTCGAATGCATTGCGTGCCGCCTCCCCGATAAAAACCAGTACAGACAAAAGAATAGCTAAAGTAAAAAATGCTGCGAATGCTAACCAAGGTGCATCTAAGTTATTTTTTGCTTGGATAATGAGTTCGCCGAGCGACGCTGAACCAGGGGGTAAGCCATAACCTAAAAAGTCCAACGTCGATAACGCCGTAATATTTGCAGTCAAAATAAATGGAAGTTGCGACAAACTGGAACCGAGTGCATTCGGTAAAATATGCCTGATGATAATTTTGAAATTGCTCAATCCTAATGCTCGCGCCGCGTGCACATAATCCAAACTACGCGCGCGTAGAAACTCTGCACGCACGATACTGACCAAGCTCATCCAGCCAAATAACAGCATGATTGCGAATAACCAATAAATACTCGGTGAAAAGAAACTGACCAAAATCATGGTCATAAAAAGCTGCGGCATTCCGCCCCATACTTCAAGTAGCCGCTGCCCAATCAAATCAATCCAGCCACCGTAATAGCCTTGTATTGCACCAATCATGATTCCAATGATTGAGCCAGCAATCGTTAAACCAAAACCAAAAAGAATAGATATGCGCAAGCCATATAGAACCCGCGCTAATACATCGCGACCTTGATCATCTGTGCCAAGCCAGTTTTGTTGTGAAGGTGGTGCTGGAGCGGAAACGGTCAAATCTAAATTTGGCGTTTGATCTGCGAATCGAATGATTGGCCACAACATCCAGCCCTGTTGTTCAATCAATCGTTGAACAACAGGATCACGATAATTCGCTTCAGTCTCAAAAATACCGTCAAATTCTTGTTCTGAATATTGAGCAAACACGGGACTGTACAAATTTCCTTTGTAACTCATCAGTAGCGGTCGATCATTCGCAATGAAATTAGCGGATAACGACAAAATCAGAATTAAAAGGAAAATCCAAAATGATAGATAACCGAATCTATTCTCCTTAAATCGGTGCCAGCGCATTTGAATAATTGGCGTTAGGGAAAATAAACTCATATCGATTCTCGCTGATCGAAATCAATCCGAGAATCAATCAGGCGATACAACACATCACTGATCAGTCGCAGGAGCATACCAACTAAGGTGTAAATAAATAACGTGCCGAAAATCACTGGATAATCACGTTGTTGAATGGCCTCAAAACCAAGCAAACCGATGCCGTTTAAGTTAAAAATAATCTCAATCAGGAAATTTCCGACGAGAAAAACGGCTAACAAGGCGTCGGGTAATCCCGCAATAATGACCAGAATTGCATTTCTAAACACATGCCCATAGAGCACACGATTCGCTGTTAAGCCTTTTGCACGTGCGGCTAATACGTAAGGTTTATTCAACTCTTCTAGGAAAGAGAATTTAGTCAAATAGGTTAGTTTTGCAAAACCGCCTGCCGTCATCGCAATTAAAGGCAATGTCATGTGCCACATGTAATCTTTGATTTTATTGAATAAACTCAATTGATCAAAGTTATCGGAAACCAAACCTTGCAGCGGAAACCATTGTAAATAAGATCCACCAGAGAAAAATACAATCAACAGAATCGCAAAAATAAACACGGGAACAGCGTAGCCAAGAACCAGAAAAAAAGCTGTCCAATGATCAAATGCAGCACCATGCTGTTGTGCTTTGCGAATGCCAAGCGGAATAGAAATTAGGTAAATAATTAAAGTGCCCCACAAACCAAGCGAGAGCGTCACAGGGAAACGTTCTTTCATTAGCTCAAGCACAGCCTTGCCTTTAAAGAAACTCGTGCCAAAATCAAATTGTGCGTAGCCTTTTAACATGATCCAAAAACGTTCAGACGTACTGTGATCAAAACCATATTGTGTTTTGATCTGCGCGAGCATTTGAGGTGACATTCCCCGTGCACCCTCATAGGATGAATTATTATTTGAACTGATCGCGGGTCCTAAGCCACCGACACTACCTAATTCGCTGACGCCACTATATTTTGCACGCTCAACGGCTTGTTCAACAGGCCCACCGGGTGCAATTTGAATGACTAAAAAATTGACCAAGATGATTAAAAACAAAGTCGGAATGATGAGTAATAGGCGTTTAAATATATAGATTGTCATCTTATTGGCGACCTATATAGCGTTTTACATTTTGCTCGGCAACCTGATCAATCCACCAATAATCTAAACCCAAATCATAATTTGGCGTAGATTTTGGCAAGCGATATTGATCCCAATACACGACTCGATTGCCGACTAAACCATAAAGCGGAATCATGTAATATTCAGCACGTAATACACGATCTAAAACGCGTGTAATATTAATCACAGCTTGCCGATTTTGTGCATTGCCGAGTTCAGTTAGGATTTGGTCAATGGCTGGATTCTTAATCCCACCCGTATTCAAACTGCCCTGCCGATCTGCCGATGAACTTCCCCAATAGCCAATCTGCTCATGACTTGGCGATAATGTCTGCGGATACGTATCGACAATCATGTCGTAATCAAAACGGCGCACGCGCTCGATATATTGCGGTGTATCCACTAAACGTATCGTGGCATGAATGCCTAATCTCTTTAAATTGCGAATATAAGGTAATACAGTGCGCTGCAAACTTGCATCACTACAGAGAATTTCAATCGTATATTGTTTGCCTTTTGGATCAAACAATTGACCATCTTTGTAGTGAAAACCAGCGTCCAGTAAATGTTGTCGAGCTTTTAAAAGATTCTCACGATTAAAACCATCTCCAGCACTTGCAGGTGCTAACCAAGGATTCAGGATTTCGGCCAGTTCTGGTTGTGCCAGCGACGGTAAAAGCGGCTTCAAATACTTCATTTCTTCCGCAGACGGCGTGCCTTTCGCTTCTAATTCACTATTAAAGAAATAACTCTGTAGACGTGTATAAGTTTTATTAAATAAGGCCTTATTGAGCCACTCAAAATCAAATGCTTGCGTTAAAGCTTTACGCACACGGCGATCTTGGAATTTTTCTTTGCGTGAATTAAAGACTAAACCACTCATGGTAATGGGGTTTTTATTGGCAATCGTTTCCTTAATGATGAAGCCTTTATTGACCGCTGGAAAGTTATAGTTTTTCACCCAATTCTGGGCTGATTGTTCTTGTTTAAAGGTGTATTGCCCCAGTTTAAAACCCTGATAAGCCGCCTCTGGATCACGATAATAGACATACTTAATGCGATCAAAATTATATTTACCACGATTGATCATCAAATCACGCCCCCAATAATCTGGGTTGCGTTTGTATGTAATGCTGTGGCCTGAATCTATTTTGTCGATCAGATAAGGACCATTACCCAGTGGTGCACGTAAAGAGACTTGATCAAAAGGACGGTTTTGCCAATCTTGGCGAGAGAAAATCGACATTTGTCCAATCGACAACGCTAGCTTCACATTACTTTTTGCAGTACTGGTTTGAGATTTCTTTTCTTTGAAATCAAAACGCACGGTGTATTTATCTAATGTGGTAATTTTTTGAATATCAGCGTAATACAACCGCAATCCTGTTGAGCCTTTGCTCAAGATGGTATTAAAGGTAAATACCACATCATCTGCAGTCACTGGCTGATGATTGGAAAAATAGGCTTTTGGATTGATCTGGAAAATGATCCACGAAGGGTCTTGTGGGTCACGCGTGATTGATTCAGCTAGCAAGCCATAGCTGACACTAGGTTCATTTAAGGAAGCACTCAGCAGGGAATTCGATAAATATGCAGTGCCATTGACAGGCGTTCCAGTATTGATCAGCGCGTTTAAACTATCAAACGTCCCAATTTCAAAAGTGGAAAACTCGCCACCTTTGGGTGCATTTGGATTGCTATACGGAAGATAAGACTGCTCAGGACTCGATGATGCGCGATCATTCAGGCTAAGGATATTCGTCGTGATGGGCTTTGCAAAAGCGAAAGAAACAGCCAAAGGATGTAATACCGTAAGTAGAACGATCCGTTGACTCATTAATTTCATACTGTCCGTCCTTGGACAACTGAAATCATGATTAACCGCGACCTTTTTTCTTCGCCAATTTTTCAGCTTCTGGCACACTGATGGTATCGCCAGCTTGAACTTTCGTGTTAGCTGGAATGCTATTCAAGTCCGCCAATGCAACTACAGTCAAACCGTGACGAGCTGCAATACGAGCCAATGTCTCGCCACTTTTTACTTTGTAATCAGTGGTTTTAGGTTTTTCAGCGGCATCGGAATTTGCAGATTGCTTTTCAGCTTTTGCACTCGTCTTTTTACTCACTTTTTCTTCAGCAGGGACACTAATCGTATCGCCTGTTTGGATTCTAGTATGCGCAGGAATGCCATTCAAATCAGCCAAAGCCGCTACAGTGAGATTATGTCGTACCGCAATACGTGCAAGTGTTTCGCCACTTTTTACTTTGTAATCCTCAGTATTTACTTTCGCTACTGAATCAGATTCTGCGGCTTGTTTTTCAGCTTTTGCGCTCAACTTTTTGGTTGGCTTATCTTCCGCTGGGACACTGAGAGTGTCGCCTGTATGCAGTGCAGTATTGGCAGGAATATCATTCAACTTCGCTAGAGCTGAGACGCTTAAATTATAACGCGCCGCTACTTTTGCTAATGTATCGCCACGTTGAATTGTATATTCGTCAGTTTTAGCTGCGACTTGATCATTAGCCTTACTGTTTGAATCTTTTGATATTGATGCATTATCAGTATTTTCAACGAGGCTTAAACGCGCGCCTTTCATTAAATTACTAGTGACTTTTAGATCATTACGATCTGCTAGCTGACGTGGCGTTAAGTTAAATTGTGCTGCAACATCG
>JANYEL010000195.1 GCA_025363155.1 Moraxellaceae bacterium | reverse complement strand
GAGATTTGCTGAAAAGATGCGTTGGAGTTTGGAAGTTCTTTCTGAAAACCAAGGCGAACATGGTGGTTATAAAGAAATCATTGCACGTATCGAAGGCGATGGTGTGTATGGTCGCTTAAAATTTGAAAGTGGCGCGCATCGTGTACAACGTGTGCCGACGACTGAAACGCAAGGGCGTGTGCATACTTCTGCGTGTACGGTGGCGATTTTGCCTGAAGTGGATACTGATCATACAGTCGAGATCAATCCTGCGGATTTACGTATTGATACTTACCGTGCAAGTGGTGCGGGCGGTCAGCATATTAATAAAACCGATTCTGCCGTGCGAATTACCCATATTCCGACAGGAACAGTGGTTGAGTGCCAAGAAGAACGTAGCCAGCATAAAAACAAAGCGCGTGCGATGTCATGGCTTGCAGCGCGTCTTGAACAAGCGAAACGCGATGTCGCTGATGCGGCAACGGCGACGATGCGCCGTGATCTGGTTGGGACGGGTGATCGTTCAGAACGTATTCGGACTTATAATTTTCCGCAAGGTCGCATGACGGATCATCGGATTAACCTGACGTTGTATAAGTTGGATGCGGTGATGCAGGGTGATATGAATGAGCTATTAGACTCGCTGCACCGTGAGTATCAAGCGGATCAGTTGGCAATGCTTGCTCAGGAAAATGGCGGCTAACCATGACGAATCAATCGCAAAGTGTTGAGGTGCTGACCATTGCTCAGGCTTTGCGTGTTGAATCTGAAACTCATGAGCAGTTGTTACATGAAACTTTCGTGTCACTGGACACGCGTGAGCTCATTCAGCTGTTAATCCATATTCTGGATAAAAATTACACGTTTATTCGCACCTATCCAGATTTCAAACTAACCACTGAACAAACTGAACAATTTTTAAAATTTAAACAACAGCTACAATCAGGCACGCCTTTGGCTTATGTTCTAGGCGAACAAGCATTTTGGACATTGAATCTCAAAGTCACAGCAGATACGCTGATTCCACGCCCAGACACTGAAATTGTCATCATTACGATTTTAGAGTTATTAGCGAAAGACAAACCGCTTAAAGCGATTGATATGGGGACGGGAACAGGTGCAATCGCGTTGTCATTAGCCAGTGAATGTCCATTATGGCAAGTCACGGCGACAGATTTTTCGCAAGGTGCATTAGCGGTTGCTCAAGAAAATGCACAGACACACGATTTAACCAAAGTTCGTTTTTTGCAAGGTAGTTGGTTTGATGCGTTGCCCTCAATCGAAACGTTTGATTTGATCGTGAGCAATCCGCCTTATATTGATCCTGCGGATGTGCATTTAGCAGATTTGACGCATGAACCGATCACTGCGTTGGTGGCTCAAGATGCAGGGTTGAGTGATTTAAAAATCATTATTAGCCAAGCACCTGATTATTTGAATAGTGAAGGCTTGCTTGCTTTGGAGCATGGCTATGACCAAGGTCAAGCCGTTCGAGATTTAATGCTGCAAGTGGGCTTGGTTGATGTGCGTACCGTTCGTGATTATGGTGGTAATGAACGCGTCACATTAGGACGTAAAAATGCAGCGCGTGGAGTCGAGTAATCAAGATGCTCAATGATGCCCAGTTGCTCCGTTATAGCCGACAGATTCTATTAGCTGAATGGGATATTGATGCTCAGCAAAAGCTATCATCATCTCGTGTGTTGATGATTGGCATGGGTGGTTTGGGTTGCCCTGCGGCGATGAGTCTTGCGCGTGCAGGATTAGGTTTTTTACGTATCGTTGATTTTGATACGGTGGATGAAAGTAATTTACAGCGTCAAACGTTGTTTAACGCTCAAGATATTGGTCAGCCTAAAGTTTTAGCCGCAAAGAATGCGTTAAACCTAATCAATCCGTGGATTGAGATTGATATAGTTCAAGATCGTGTCGATGCGGGAAATTTACCGACATTACTGACAAATATTGATTTAGTCTTGGATGGTTCGGACAATTTCGCGACACGTGATGCGGTTAATAAAGCCTGTGTTGATGCGAAAATTCCATTATTGTCTGCTGCCGCAATAGGTTTTGAGGGGCAAATGACCCTCATATTACCTGACCATGCGTGTTATCGTTGCTTGTTTCAAGATGCGCCAATCGAGGATGCTCGGCGTTGTGCTGATACTGGAGTATTGGCGACAACGACTGCGGTGATGGGTGCTATGCAGGCACACACAGCACTGTTATTTTTAGGAATGGGTGTCACGAGTTTGTCAGAGCGCTTGCTGTTATGGGATGGTTTAGGTCTTAATCAGCGCCAGATTCGTTACCAAAAAGATCCAGAATGCCCCGTTTGTCGTGCAAAAAACACATAGAGTACTGCGCCATTTTGTTTAGAATATTGCATCAGATTATTAAGCCACATATTTATTATCATTATTAAGTAACGTTTTTTAGGATTGCCTCGAATGTCAGAGCGAACATCAGAAATTCATCCACTACAAAGTAGCTTACGCAGCCTTGCACGGATCGGTGAAACCACACTGGTTCTAGCCGCAGCGGGCATTCGCTATGCACAAGATAAGCCTTCAGCGCCGCAGTTATTGCGTGAGACTTTTGAAAAGTTAGGCGCGACCTATATCAAGCTTGGTCAATTTATTGCCAGCTCGCCATCGCTGTTTCCGCGTGCGTATGTTGAAGAGTTTCAAACCTGTTTAGATCAAACGCCAGCGCTTCCGTTTTCTCTAATTGAAGCCAAGTTAATTGAGGAGTTTGATCGTCCTTTGACTGAGATTTTTAGTCATATCGAACAGAAGTGTTTGGCTTCGGCTTCTATTGCCCAAGTTCATGCGGCAACGTTGGTCACTGGCGAAGATGTCGTGATCAAAGTGCAAAAGCCAGGTGTTGAAACGATTTTGTATACCGATTTAGGTTTTGTGCATTTTGCAACTAAAGTGCTTGAGCGCTTGGTACCAAAGTTGAAGTTTGCTTCGTTGGCTGCGATTGTTAATGAAATTAAAATCCGCATGGTGCGTGAAGTTGATTTCATTGAAGAAGCACAAAATATCGAAGATTTTAAACAGTTTTTAGAAGCGACTGGTAATACTCAAGTTGTAGCACCTAAAGTTTATCCTCGCGCTTCGACTCGTACCGTATTGACCATGGAGCGTCTGTATGGCGTGCCGATGACAGATATTGAAGCGATGCGTAAATACACCAAAGAACCTTCGCAGGCATTGATCGTGGCGATGAATACTTGGTTTTCTTCATTGATGTTGTGTAAGAGTTTTCATGCGGATTTGCATGCTGGCAATTTGATGCTACTGACCGATGGTCGTGTTGGGTTTATTGACTTTGGTATTGTTGGTCAACTAAAACCAGAAGTTTGGCAATCAGCGATTGGTTTTATGCAGGCGCTGCAAACCACCGATTATGCACTTATGGCTGAAAATATGGTCAAGATGGGCATGACTCATACCGAAGTGGATTTGAAGGTGTTGCAAGCCGACATTGAAAACATGTTTAAAACCTTACTCATGACAGACCCACAGAAGATTATTTCTGGTGATACGGGTGATCTGAATACGATCATGATGGACATGGTACAAGTCGGCGAGCGTCATGGTATTCGTTTCCCAAGTGATTTCGCTTTGCTTATGAAGCAGATGTTGTATTTCGATCGTTTTATGCAGGTTCTGACACCGCATATGGATTTGTTTGGTGATGCGCGATTGCAGTTGGTTGCCGCAGAGCCAGTGTCTAAGTTAATTCATTAATAGTTTGATGGGTTTAACTTAGTCGTTTAAGTTTTCAAAAGGGTTACATTAATGGATAAAGTCCTGATTGAAGGCTTGCGCGTTAATGCCGTGATCGGTGTGTTTGAATGGGAGCGCCAGATTGAGCAGCCTGTGCTGATTGATTTGGTGATGTCGGTTGATACACGGGCGGCATCTTTAAGTGATGATATTCAGGATGCGGTGAATTACGCACTGGTTGCTGAACAAGTCGCTGAGTTGACCAAATCATTAAAACCCCAACTCATTGAAACGCTCGCCAATAAAATGGCTGAGCTGATCCTCAATAACTTTTCTACTGTGCAAACTGTCCAAGTTAAGGTGAAGAAACCTTTGGCAGTGAAGGGCGCACAGGCAGTAGGTATCGAAATTATACGGGAGCGCCATGCGCTATTGGCTAGCTCTGGGCAGTAACGATCAACCACAAGCTTCACTCGATTTTGCCTGCGTTGAATTGGCGAAATTGGGAGAGGTGTTGTTTTCGTCTCGTTATGATTTGCCGCCGCGTTCGGGCGTTGGTGTCGATTATATCAATATGGCTGTTCGGTTGGATTCAGAGCTGACTGTTGATGCCGTCCGCGCAATCATTTATCAACTTGAAGATACTGCTGGTCGCGTTCGTAAATCGAGTGTGATTCGTTTGGATATTGATTTGATTGCGTGGGAAGAGGGTGGGGGAAATCCAATATTTGACAGCCATCGATTGCCGTTGCCAATGGATGTGATTGTGCCGATGGAAGAGATTTGGGTCGGTTTTGAGAGTGTAGTTGGATCATTAATGATATGAGAGACACTTTAAAAAGAAAAATCATCGAGGTCTGCAATAAGAAAATTGAGAGTAAAGGCGAGAATGTTGGTCTATCCTTTTATGCTTTTTTTGCAAACAAAAACGATGATCCTGAACTTCTCATGGAAGCAGCAAAATGGTGGATCGTGGAAAAAGAGTTAGATCATTTTGAAAAAGCAAAGAAAATAAAAATAATGGTTGAAGCGATGCAGTAAATGGTTTTTGGTTTGCCTGCACAGAGGATAAGGTGTGCACTGAGCGCCAGTGTAAATTAATGAATAAAAATGTGCACAGTGTGCACCCTATAAATATCTATCCATTTTTAATTTATTGAACTTTTTCATTATAATCTTCGCCAGTACCACTCGCAAAAGCAATCCCAAGAGGAACGGCTACAATGGCTCCAAGTACGGTATTGATCCCATCAGCTGCAACGGCTAAAGGTGACACCAGCACTTTGGTGAGAGTTTGTTTTGTTGTCGCATAGTCATACGAAACTTCTAAATAATAAGGTTTTTTGAAGGACTGCATTTCAGGCAGTTTAAAGTTACCAGTTTCATAAACTGATCCTTGTGACAGCTTGCCAATATATGCATATTGACCACTCGTTATTAAGTGAAAATGATTTTCTAGTAGAAAAGCTTTGTCAGTGTCAGTTAGAGGTGCGTTTAATTCATTTTTTAATATATATGTACCATTGATTACATTATTTTTACTGATGACAAAGTTGAGGCGTGTTGCGCGAAGTTTTGAATGGTCTGACCAAGTCAGAATATTCTTTAAATCCTCAGCCATGGGGAATATGTAGTGATAATGCAGTCCCACCAGAACCAGTTGCTTCTGGTCTTGTGTAATCAAGAAACCTCGGACCTCCTCATTAAAGCTCTCTTTTTTGACGTTGTATAACTCAGTGGTTAAACAACTTATATTGAAAATACTCAAGAAAATGATCATTAGTAGCTGCGATGATTTATGCATGACAAAATTCCTAGCTTGGATTTATATTGAAATGATCCATCTTTTTATTAGCGGAAGTCTTTGTTACTCATGTTTTCCAGTCGTACCATTCAATCACTCATTGCTTAAACAAAATAGCTACTTTTCGTCATCACTTTTGAAATCACCCCCATCACGGCTTTCACGGATTCTGGTAACTCTTGTGCGCCAGCATCTATAGCTTGTTCGCGGTGATGCAATTCATCTTTGTGCATTTGCTGCAGGATTGCTCGACTGCGGTCATCATTTTCTGGCAATGCCTGTAAATGCTCATCCAAATGCACGCCGACTTGGCGTTCGGTTTCCGCGACGAAACCCAAACTGTATTGATCGCCAGCCAAACCTGCAACCGCGCCAATGCCAAATGACATCGCATACCACAGTGGATTCAATAAGCTGGTATGACTATCCAATTCTTTCAAACGCGTTTCACACCAAGCCAAATGATCTTGTTCTTCACGTGCGGCTTGCTGCATCGCTTCGCGGACGTGCGGTAACTTCGCCGTCAATGCCTGACCGTGATACAACGCTTGTGCAGCCACTTCACCGCTATGATTGACGCGCATCAGTCCTGCAACGCGTCGCGCATCGCTGACATTGAGTGCGCTTTCTGCTCGTGCGCTGGGCAGGGGACGTTCCGCTTGCGTAGTATTTGGAACGACACTGCGTAAGGCCTGGTCAAATGCGCCAATTAAGCGATCAGCAAAAGTCTGGTGAAGCATGGTAGTCACTCCATTGAATCATTTGGGTTAATGATTTAGATAAATGGTTGATGCGATGAATATTAATTGATGTGAATACTCGGTTCAGTATTTAAATGTTTAATAACAATGATCGAAACAAACGCACTTAAAATCGCGGTCAATAAAAAGAGTTCTGGGATAGACCAGTGTAGCCAAGATAATACCGCAACAGATACAAGGCTCGATACCACCATAAATAGCGCATTCATAATGCTATTTGCCGCAATCACGCGCGCTCTAAAGCTTTCCGGTGAATCAGATTGTAAATGAGCATAGAGCGGAACGATATAAAAACCACCGAAAAACCCAATACTACCAAACGCCAAAAACACGGGCCAATATTGGGTCTGGGATAACACTTCGATCATGTTCTGGCTGTCTGAATGAGCAATCAAGCCGCGCGTTGATAAGTATAAAACGACAGCAGAAACGGTCAATCCAACTGCACCAATTGGGACGAGTTTCATCTGTGAGATTTTGCCAGCGAAGTGTTCGCATAGGAGTGAACCGAGTGCAATGCCAATCGAAAAAATCGTGAGCAATAATGTGACAACGCCTTCTGTGCCCTGTAAAACTTCACGGGTAAATACAGGAATTTGCGTGAGAAATGTCGCGCCGTAATACCAAAACCATGATATGCCGATGATCGTATACGTCACATCACCTAATTTGCTTGCGTATTGTAATGTTTGTTTGGTGGTAACAAAAACATTCCAATTAATTTTAAGATCAGCATGACCGACTGGTTGTGCGGGGATTTCATGGGAGAACAAATAGCCAACTACGGCAATCGTGAGCAGCGTAACACTGATCCAAACATAGTCAGCACCTGCAATCGTCATGATCGTGCCGCCCAAAATCATTCCTCCGAGCGTTGCAAACGATGTTCCTGTTTCAAATAAGCCATTGCCACCAACTAATTCATCCTTGGCCAATAGCTGAGGCAAAATACTGTATTTGATCGGTCCAAAAAACGTGGAGTGCGTACCCATAAGAAACAACGCGACCATAAATAACAAAAAAGTCTCGGTAAAAAAAGCAATAGTTACCAAAGACATAATAATCATTTCAAATATCTTGATATATTGTGTCAGCTTGGATTTTTCGTATTTGTCAGCGATTTGACCTGCGGTCGAAGAGAACAAAAAATAAGGTAATATAAACAATCCTGCAGCAAGGTTATTCAGAATAGTCGGCTGCAAATTCATGACCGATGCGGCATGAAAGGTAAAAAGAATGATGAGGGCTTGCTTGAAGGTATTATCATTGAGTGCACCCAAAAATTGAGTGATAAAAATAGGTAAAAACCGTCGTGTTTTGAGTAGTGAAAACTGGTTGGACATGAAACACTCAAGTTATTTACAGGCAACTGCTACCATAACGATCTCGGCGTTCACTAGCAAGCGCTAGGACAACACGTTATGATTCAACTGCTCATTGCACATACTGCTTATGCGGTTAAAACAGGTTTTTGTTCATATGCTTAATTCGCGTTTCAGTCCGTCTTTGTGTGTGTTGCTCGGTGCCAGCCTCACCGCGCCAACCTTTGCCGCTGAAACAAATGCGCCTGAACCGTCTTCACAATCGGCATCAGGATCTACGGCTGTGAATCCTGTGGCAAAAAATGAGGTAGTCACACCATCAGCCAGCAAAAAAGCGGAAGTCGCATTAGATGCAGCAAATGAGACTTCCACGGTTCCTGTTAATATATTAAAACCAATAAAACCCAGTGTGTTTACTCGGATTAGTCGAGTGATTTTTTTCTGGCGTAAACCGACGCCAAGTCAAGAGAGTATCCCTGCTGAGCCGACGATTTCCGTGAAAGTGAATGGCGCGCCAGAAGAGCTAGCTACTAATCTACGAGAAACCTTACAGCAAATTCAAGTGATTGAGTTTGATGACTTCCAAAGCGGTTTGCCGCGATTACGTTCGCTTGCGACGGATGCAGCACAAGCTGTCGGTTATTACACTGCTAGTTTTCGCTTTAGCAAGGCAGATAGAAGCCATTTAATCGTTGATGTCGTTCCTGATACACCAGTAAAGGTATCGAGTCAAAAGATTTTGATTACAGGTGAGGGTGAAACCGATCGAGCTTATATTCGATTACAAAAGAATCCAGATCTAGCTGTTGGTGATACCTTTAATCACGGTGAATACGAGAAAACCAAAAGCAGGATTCAAAATTTAGCGACCGAGCGCGGATATTTTAAAGGGCGCTATGTGACGCATGATGTTCAAGTGACGTTGCCATCGAAAACCGCAGATATTGACTTGGCATATGAAACGGGTGTTCGTTACGCTTTTGGTGATGTCATTTATAAAAATAGTGACCCGAATAAAAAACTGCCACTTAGACCGAGCGTGCTGGCAACCATGCAGCCGTTCAAGGCCGGTGACCCTTATCAAGCGACTGATCTAGCAAAATTGTCGCGTAATTTAATTGATACTCGTTATTTTAATAATGTACAGGTCGATGCACCTACGCCCGAAGCACTTTCAGACGATGCGGTTAGCACGACGGAAGTGAAAACGACCCCTGCGGCGGGTGTGAATACGGTTGAGTCCTCTCAACCCCTAAAACCGAGCGATACGCCCGCTATTGTCACATCCGAAAATACCACCAAACCCAGCATCCCTGTGGTCGTGATTTTAAATGCAGAACATCCCAATAGCGCTGAGGCTGGTGTAGGTTTTGGCACGGATACAGGTCCGCGAGTTCGTGCGCAGTATCGCCGTGCCTTAGTGAATGATCGTGGTCATAGTTTTGACGCCAACATTGAACTGTCACAAATTAATCATTCGATTGACCTGAGATATAACATTCCATTGGGTAATCCACTGACTGATGTCGTCAGTATCTTTGGTGGTTATGAAGATCAAGCGCTCAATGAAAATAATGGTTTAGAGGTAAATACCCAAACTACCACCGTTGGTATTCAGCGCACCATCAATCCAGTAGGCGAATGGCAGAGAACTTATTCGCTGCGATATCGTGGTGACGTGCTTGAAAATAATGCAATTAATGTAAACCCAATATTGTTGCCTCCACCATTTAATGTCGCAGGAATTAGCTCTAGTCAGCAGGCGTTGTTGGCTGGTTTTGGTTTGAATCAATTGATTTCAAAAGGCGGCGCAAATCCAACGACTGGTTATCGTCAGTTCTATCAAATTGATGTGGCGAGTCGCTCGGCATTTTCTGATGCCAACATGGTGATTTTGCGTGCTGGCTTACGCGCACTGCAAACATTTGCTGAGAAGCATCAAGTCGTCATCAGCGCCGACGTTGGAACCATTATTACGACTGATTTTAATCGCGTTCCTTACAATCTACGCTTCTTTGCTGGCGGTGATCAGAGTATTCGTGGCTATGATTACAAGAGTCTATCAACCTTAGTGAATGGCTATGAAATCGGTGGACAAAATCTAGCAGTTGGTTCATTTGAGTACAATTATTTATTCAAACCGAAGTTGCGCGGTGCTGTGTTTGTCGATGCGGGTAATGCATTTGATGCCAAGTTTAATGATCCAGTGAAGATTGGCGTTGGTTTTGGTGTGCGTTGGGCATCGCCTGTTGGCCCTGTGCGCATCGATCTTGCTGCTGGGGTTTCGGAGAAGAGCCCACCGATTCGACTGGTGTTCTATATTGGAGCGCCACTTTAGATGACCGAACCGATCGAAGCGCCAATCACGCCAAATCCACCCAAGCGAAAAACTCGTCTATGGGTGAGTTTGCTGAGTATATTGATTGGATTGGTTTCACTTTGCTTTATCGGTTTATTGGCACTGGCAGGCTCGAACTCAGGTACACAGTGGTTATTGAACCGAGTAGCGGCGCAGCAGAATTTACTGACTTATCATTATGTCAGCGGTAATTTGCAAAATGGCGTTATTTTGGATCATGTCAGAGTAAATTTAGAGAAAGAAGAGATCACCGCAAAACGCATTAAGCTGAGAGTCGGTTGGCGTTCTATTGTTCAAGGTCGGGTACATTTAACCCATACAACGATTGATGATTTGGTCATTTTTAGCAAAACTCCACCTACAGGAAAGCCATTCAAGTATCCGCCAATCCGTTTGCCATTTGTCTTATATGTCACAAATAGCACGGTGAATGGACTGACCATCAGCCAAGTGGTTCATGATCCAGTTACTCAGAAACTCGTGCCAAAAATTGATGTGGTATTCAGCCATATTTTTCTTAAAAAAGCGATTTGGACGGATGACTTACTGACGTTAAGTAAGTCGAGTATTAAAGATAGTACGTTTGAAGCCGATCAAGTCACTGGGACAATGCAATTTCATAAGCATTATCCGATTAATGCCAAAGGACGTTTAATTATTCCCTTGCTACAAAAAGAGAAATTTTCTCCATTTCAAGTCATTGCGACGGGTGATCTCGAAGAAATTCATGGTGCATTGAGCGCAGAAATTGAAAAAAAGAAGGATAAAAAAAATCCTGAATCATTGACGGGTAAACTTGTTATTCGTCCGATGGATCATGTCTTTTCACTGAAAGGAAATGTGGCGTGGAATGAGTTTCATTGGCCATTTGCGCCTAGCCAGAATTTTTACTCAAAGTCTGGAACAGGCACTGTTCAAAGTTTAGCGCATGGTCTCAGTATTGATGTAAATACCGATTTTGGTGGTAACGAAGTTCCGACAGGACAATATGTCGCGAAGTTATTCACCGATTATAAAGGGCTAGATATTCAGGCTTTTAATGCAAAAATTGCTAAAGGTACCGCAACGGGTTCAGGGCGTTTAGATTGGCATGGTGACGTGCAATGGGTTGTACAAGGTCAATTAGCTGATATGCAAGTTGCACCATTTTTACCACCAAGCGTATTGCCGTATGCAACCTATTTACCGACGACATTGACAGGGCCATTTCGCCACATGGCAAAGATGAGTGCCCATGAGTCGCAGTTGGGCGTGGGTTTAACCAGTCCCAACGGTGAACATTGGATTGTGGGGATTGGTCGGGCTGGCAGTCTAGGGAATAGTGATTTACCGCTTGCTGTGGATGCACGCTGGGAGAAAATGAGTCGAACTTTACCTGGTGTAGGCGAGGTGAATACTGCGCGCGGCGAAGCCAAAGTGAAGTTGGATCAAGGTAATATTTTCGTTGAGGCCAATTTGGATATGTTGCCGAGTCAGCATTTGCCAGCAGGGCACTATACGGCGACCTTAACCAACCAAACAAATGGCTTAAAAATTCCTGCACTTACATTTAAAGGCGATGACGGTTCATTCGGCGCATCAGCCACTGTGGATTTTGCAACCAAAGCAGTCGATGGAAAACCTGCGAAGCCGATGACTTGGGCCGCAGCAGTCTCTTCTAAAGGTTTGGATATTAGCAAAATTCTGCCTTCACCGATTCAGCGATTAGAGGGTTCTGTGGTTGCTACGGGTGTGAGTACGGCGGCACAACAGACATTCACCGTAAAACCTGCGTTAACTGGACTTTTAAAATCCGACGCCGTTCAGCCTTCGGGTGATCAAAAAAATAGCCCATTAACACCTATACGCAGCATTACGCTGGCAGGGCTTGGACAAGCAACTCTTCAGATGAATACCGCGAAGAACACGAATGGGTTGAAATCATACACGGCCAAGTTTGATGGTGATTTAAAAGGCAGTGAAGCACCAAATGGTAATCTCAATATTCAAGTGTCCGGTACGCCAGATATCACGCGAATTGAACGGTTTGAGCATAACGGTGTGGCTGGTAAGATTAGTGCGACAGGTCAAGTCATTACAAAGGATGGCCTGAAATGGAGTGCGACGGGCAAGCTGAATAATTTCAATGCAGGATTTTTCTTGCCAGCCTATCCAAGTGCATTGAGCGGTGCATTTAACACGAATGGTCAATGGAATAACGCGATTCGTTATGTTCAAGTGACTCAGTTGGATCTGTCTGGATCACTCAAAAAACAACCGTTGATTGCCAAAGGAACCTTAGATGCGACCTTCGATCCCAAGAGTATTTCACCACTACCAAGTCGGATGAATGCCACTAATTTTATCTTGGATTGGGCGGGGAATCGCATTACGGCAAATGGTGGAACGACCACAGTCAAAGGCGCGCCGGTAGGCAATTTTAATATTCAGGTCGATGCTAAAAATTTAAGTCAAATTCACCCAGATTTCAATGGCCGCATTTTTGGCACGGTTGATTTGGCAGGCAATGCACAAACGCCGGATGCACAGGTGAATTTAGCGATCGAGAAGTTCAGGTCGCCGACCATGAGTATTAAGAGTGCGACCTTAATTGGGCGTATTCCTCAATTGGGTTTACAACCAAGCCAATTGGTTTTAGCGGTGAGCGAGTTCAGAAATGGCAAGCAAATCATTAATAACATAGATGCCAAGATTAGCGGAACTCAACAAGCGCATGTTTTAGATTTCTCAGCGAAGACCCCGAAAGCACAAGCTAACCTTCAGATTGCGGGTGGTCTAAATGCTCAGCATGATTGGAATGGGGAAATCCGCCAAGGTCTGTTAATCAGCAAAAAAATGACTTTGAAACAGGAAAAACCTGCCGTACTGCAATACCTACATCAAGCTAAAAAAGTAACACTGGCTGCGCATTGTTGGTCAGGTGCAGGACGTTTTTGCCTAACGGAACCCTTGGTTGCGAGTTCGGCGCTTGGTCATGTTGCTATCACTTTGGATGAATTAGATCTCAGTGGTTTTCATGATGTGATGCCAAGTGGTATGGTTTGGATGGGTAAATTGCAGGGGCACGCTGTTGCCGATTGGCAAGGTAATTCACCATTACAGATTAATGCGCAGTTCTCGACTGACAATGGTTCAATTGGTCTTGCTGCTGATGACCCGCAAGATCCGCCGAGTACGCTGCCTTATCAACGGATGAGTTTGTTGGTCGCTACGCAAGCGGATGGTATTAAGCTGCGGTTTGACGCAAAAACACCAAACATTGGTGAAGGTTATATCGATGCGATCATTGATCCGAAACCTGCTCAGAAAACCATTAACGGCGCATTGGTGCTGACTGATGTTCAGCTTAAAGTCCTTAAACCATTCTTACCCGGAATTCGTGAGTTGACGGGTCAGGCATCCTTAGCGGGTGGTATGAGTGGGCCTCTGACCAATCCCGCTTTCTATGGTGAATTTAAGTTGAATAACGGCAAGATCGTTGCTACGCGTATACCATTAAACCTGCAAGATATTAATATCTCTTCCAGTATCCGTGGAACACAAGCTTCGCTGTCTGGTCAATTCATGAGTGGTACAGGTAAGGGGACTTTGACTGGGCTTGCTAACTGGATTGATCAGCCAATTATTAACCTCAAACTTGATGGTACTGAGTTAGTGGTTCGCCAACCTCCAATGTTAACGGCAGCTGTGAGTCCTCATCTAGATATTCAGATTTTACCTGTGCAGAAACAGGTGACGATTAATGGTCGAGTCGATGTTCCGCGTGGCGTGGTTTCGCCTGGGGCGAGTAGTAGTAATGCGATTGCGAAATCATCAGATGTTCGGATTGTTTATTCAGATCAAGATAGTACCGCTGCAATTCTCCAGAATGTACGTCCATGGTCAATTAATGCGGATATTAATATCGCACTAGGCAATGAAGTTTATTTTCGAGGGTTTGGAGCGAATGCACGTCTAAATGGCGGATTGCAGATTCGTGAACGTGGTACAGGAGGTATGACTGCGACAGGTCAAATTTCCTTGCAGCCAAATGCCAAAGTTGATGCATATGGTCAGCAACTGATTTTGAGAAAAAGTAATGTCATCTTCGATGGCGCGATGCAGCAGCCGCAGTTGGATATCGAAGCGTACAAATTGATTGATAATCGCACTGTGGGTGTGAGGGTTTCTGGGCGTGCTAATAATCCGAAGATTAACACCTTTAATGATGCTGGGTTGACTGATCAAGAGACTTATAGCGCGATCTTGTCTGGTCATATCAATTCAACAACTTCGACGATTAACAATACAGCTGGTTTCCGCTCAGATGTGAATAATGCTTTGGCCGCAGCTGGAATTAGCGCAGGGTTAAGCGGTTCACGAGCCTTTACCAATGAGTTGGGTGGGGTGTTTGGACTCAGTAATTTGACCTTTGATGCGGATGGTGCGGATGGTAGTACTAAAGTGAATGTGACCGGTTACTTGTCGCCTGATTTGTTTATCCGCTATGGCGTTGGCGTGTTCACACCTGTGAATAAACTGACCTTGCGTTATCAGATGTCGCAGCGCTTCTATATGGAAGCCAGTTCGTCTGTTGAGCGTGCAATCGACTTTTTCTATAACTGGCGTTTTTAGTTTTTTGAGTTAGTTGATATTTATCTGGTCAATAAAAAAGGCATCCATTCGATGCCATTTTTTATTTTCACTCATTTTACGATGCTGGCTTCAGCAAAAATTCCATCAATGCTTTTTGCGCATGTAGACGATTCTCGGCTTCATCCCACACAACTGCACGAGGATCATCGAGTAGGTCTTCAGAAATTTCTTCACCGCGATGCGCAGGTAAACAGTGCATAAACAGCACATCATCAGCTGCCATATCTAATAAACGCGGCGTAATTTGATAAGTGGCAAAGCGACGCTTACGAATGTTTTGTTCGGCTTCTTGACCCATGCTGGTCCATACATCGGTTGCTACCAAATGCGCGCCTTCGGCTGCATCTTCACTACTTGGTACTAGTTCAACACAATGAGCGAATTCTTGCAGTAGGGCAGGATCAGGTTCAAAACCGTATGGTGAAGCAATTTTTAATTTGAAACCAAGTTGATGGGCTGCATGGATGTAAGAGTTACACATGTTATTGCCATCGCCAATCCACGCGAAGGTTTTGCCAGCAAAATCACCACGCATTTCCATAAAGGTTTGCAAGTCTGCAAGCAATTGGCATGGATGATGATCATCAGTCAGACCGTTGATGACAGGTACTTTGGAGTATTCAGCAAAACGTTCAACAGTTTCATGCGCAAAGGTACGAATCATGACGATATCGACCATGCGTGAGATTACGCGTGCTGAATCTTCGATTGGTTCGCCACGACCAAGCTGGGTGTCACGTGGTGACAGGAAAATTGCGCTGCCGCCAAATTGGCACATGCCTGCTTCAAACGAGATACGAGTACGCGTGCTGGATTTCTCGAAAATCATGCCGAGGACTTTGCTTTGAAACGGCTGATAAAGTTTACCTTCTCGATGCATTGCTTTGAGTTCAATTGCGCGATGAAGTATACCGCGCAGCTCTTCAGGCGTGGTATCGAGCAAACTTAAGAAATGCCTTGGAGGCTGACCAACTGACCGCAACATGCTAACTCCGCGAATTATCGCAAAAAAACTTTATGGCTCATTCATTATTAACTAATTTCTTGTCTATCGACGCCGCGAGCGATAAACACCAGTCTAGGTCAATTGACCAAACTGAAGACCAGAAAAACCAACGATTATAACCGAAATTAGCTCTAAACTGGGAAAATGTATTGTTTTCATGATTTATGAATTGATGTGGGTTTATTATTTTGCTTGCGGTTGGGGCAATAAGATAGGGGTAATATTAATAACTATGCTTCGGAGCAGATTGCAATTTTTGATATGCCATAGCCCCATTGATCTTTAGATAGCCAATAGTTGCCGTCGTAATGGTCAAGCATAAAAAATTTTGTTAGGCCTTTTGGGGGGATTAAATGCATTGGCTCACCAGTTTTAAAATTAACTATCGACTGCTTTCCTTTTGAGGGGTCGTTTTTTCTTAACGGAGTAAGAATTAATAAATTTCCTGAGGCGCATATTCTTCCGAAGCTCTGCTCATTCGCTCGAAAAAGCATCCTATTTAATTTGTTATTCTGGAGGTTTTCTGATATTAGCGACAGAGGGAGGCCGAACTTATGGTGCGCATTACTATATCCGCCAATATACAAGTTTATGAATTCCCCATTTAATGAGCAGTCCATAATCATCGGCGGATGATAGGTGATCTTGCCATCGGTCATATATGCTGATCTGATCGCTTCTGGCTTAATAAATTCAGCGTAATCGTCAAAAGTAATTCCAAAGGGCTTACCATCGCTATTGGTATTTAGCCATTTACCTTCTCCGCTTTCTAAATCTATGTTTAATAAGCATGCATGTATGCTTTGCCCATGACTCCAATCGGGTGATGACAAAATCACTGGTACAACATTTCCATTTGTGTAGCCACACTGTATTGGCACGTAATGGGAATCATGCACAGATGTCTTGTGTCTTGGTCTTCCAAGCTCACTAAAATGGTTTTTTATCAATATTTTTGTTGGATTGTCACTGGTTGATGAATATATCCAAATTTCCTTGCTACCAATAAGTAAGCCAACGTCATTTCCAATCCTAAATGCGCGAACCTTTGTATAACTGCCTCCAGAATCATTTGGCCTTTGTGTTAGCTCAACGAGTCTATTTGTTAATTCATCTTCAAGTATTCTGTATGTGAACTTTCCATTATCTATTTCACCTAGCCAATAGCTTTCGTGCTTATATGGGCCACAATATATCCATCCAAATAACACTGCCCTTCCAAGTGGATATGGAATTAGTGAGATGATCGAGGTCAGCAGATTTTCTTCATCAAACTTCACCTCAACTAGGGAGTCTAGCTTTAGCTTCAATCGAGCATCCTCATTTTTAGGGCATAACTATTCTTGTGTGGCAGGAGTGACGCATAAGATTCCAAAACCTGCTGCATGAGATACCTGTTTGATTAAGAATACAACAAAAATAATTGATTTATTTGAACTTAAAACTATTTTTTAGAGAAAAAGTGTCAATGATAATAAATGTTAATGCTGATACAGCTTATTAAAAAGTGCTGGGGAAGCCGACAGCTTACTGTTAGATATTAATACTTGGTTATAATAAAAAAAGACAGCCTGAAAAGGCTGCCTGTGAGAACTTATCTAATGAAATCACTGAACTTGATTCAATCGTCCTGTATCCGCAAGCAATTGATAAGCTGCAACTACTTGATCTTGCTGGTTGAGGATTTTTTGCGTTTGCGCGTCTTGCAGAGTGCGTTCAGCTGAAAGTAAATCAAACGTGGTGCGCGTACCCAATTCGATTTCACGACGAATCGTATCGAGAGCTAATTGCGCGGCAACAATCGTTTGATCAAGGGCAGAAACTTGCATTTGACTAGAGGTGAGTTGGGCATAATCTTGGCGGACGCGTTGTTCGAGATTTTGCTGTAAGCCATTAATTTTTTCACGTGCTAGGTCCACTTGAATTTGCTCACGTTGTCGATTTGCAGTGCTGACTCCACCATCAAGCAGCGGAATCGTTGCTTTCACATTGACGCCATAATTGCCGATTCGACTATTGATGAAGTTTTGGTTTTGTTGCTGCATCGCATACGACTCAAGGACAACAGTCGGGCGAAGTTCTAATTGACTTAATTTGAGCTGATGTTCCGCTGCTTTCAGCTGTTGTTTAGCTGTCTCAATTGCTGGAGTCGTTGGAATCTGACTGATGGCCTGATCAAGAGAGTTCGGAACAGCTGGCGATGCAAGCGTATTCGCAATATTAGTTGGCTCAACACCCGTGAGTTGTCTATAACGCGCTCGATCAATGGTGAGTGCCGCCATTGCGCGGGTTTGATTCGCCATGCCTTGTGTTTGTTGTGCTGCGGCTTGGGCGACATCAGTTTTGGTGACTTCGCCAACTTTAAGTCGTTTTTGCGTATCGCTTAATGCGCGGTTTAAGCTGCTTTGCGTATTACTTGTTAAAGTCAGCAGGGCTTGATCGCGAACAAGTGCACTATAAGTTTCAATCGCTGCCAAACGTGTCCGCATTTGCGCGTCAACGCTACTCGATTCGGCGGCGGCAAGTTCAGCTTCTGCGACAGAAATACCTACTTCCTTACGCCCAGAGGTATAGAGCGGATAGCTCGCTTCTAAACCGACCATGCCCATATTGTTGGTGCCCGCTTCAGGAAAAAGACTCCCATCAGGGGTATCAACGCGTGCACGACCAACGGATGCATTGAGATTGAGCTTAAATCCTTCTTTGGCTTGTGCCTGACGAACCGCAGCTTGTTGATCCTGAACTTGTAGCGCACTCGTTTTCAGACTGCTTTGATATTGCAAAGCTAAATCAACTGTTTCAGTGAGTGTTTGAGCGTGAAGGACAGGTGCAAACAGTACTGTCATCGAAGCGAACGCCATTCTCTGCAAAGCCGAAAATTTTAACGAATGAAAAGCTGTAGTCATTATCAATTTACCTAGACGATGTGCCGAGTGAATGGTCGAACGGATGATTAATTTGTGGGTGTTTTTGGCGCTGTCGGTTGATGAGCCGCGAGGAAGCGGTCAATCGTAAACTCAAAGAAGCTATCGATATCAATATGATCTTCAATCGGTGTAAGACCAATTAACAGACGCCATTTGATGTGTTGTAAAAAGCCACCAAAAAATATTGCAGATTCATACGGTCTTGGACAATCAATCTCGCCACGGGCATCGGCTTCTATTAGAATTTTGGCCATTGTAGATTTCCCGCGGGCAGGGCCAAGGTCGTAGGCAATCCGTCCAATTTCAGGGTCGCGCTGTGATTCGTTGACGATCAGTCGCATAAAGGCAATTTTGTCAGGCTGTGAAAACGCATGAAAGAGCATATACGCAGTTTCTAGCAGTACATCTCGCAAAGAGCGTGAATTTAACTCGGTGGGTAGTGCCATTTCGTCGAAAAAACTCTCATGACGACGTTGAACTAATGCAACGAGCAGTCCTTTTTTACAGCCAAAATATTGATAAATAGACGCTTTAGAGCCACCTACATGGGCAACTAAGCTGTCTAAACTGACGCCATCAAAACCATGCTGCAAGAATAATTCGTCAGCCGCAGCCAGCAGCGCTTCTCGACGCTCAGTGCCGCGTTTGGTTTGAGGCAGGCTCGGCAGGGATGGCTGAGCTGGAGTAGTTTCAAAAACATCTGACATGACGTTATTCCATGGTGTGTTGACAACAACAGCGTTTGATCAAATTCGACAAACAAAAATGAACGAATTTAATCAT
>JANYEL010000169.1 GCA_025363155.1 Moraxellaceae bacterium | reverse complement strand
AACCACCAAAACACCTAAGCTATTGTTTAATCTACTTATTTAAAAGCACATCGCCGTCGCTGTGGGGTGCATTCTATAGATTTCTCAACAGGTGTCAAACCCTTTTTGCACTTTAAAAATCAGATGGTGCTTTTGTAGGCGAAAACCCCGTTTAAACGCCATTTTTACCCATATGTTGTATTTGTGTGCACATTTATTGATCGGTATATATTAAGCCGTTGTATATCAATACACTCAAAGTGCTTTATACAAGTTTGAAATTCTGAAATACAATAATTAATACAGGATCATTATAATGAAAGCATATGGTGCGGAGTTCTTCGGAACATTTTGGTTAGTCTTTGGTGGTTGTGGAAGTGCTGTGCTTGCAACGGCTTTCCCAGAACTTGGGATTGGCTTTGCTGGAGTTGCATTAGCATTCGGTCTCACTGTTCTTACGATGGCCTATGCTGTCGGTCATATTTCTGGTGCTCACTTTAATCCCGCAGTTTCTATTGGTCTCTGGGCAGGTGGTCGTTTTCCTGCAAATCAACTTTTACCGTATATCGTCGCCCAAGTACTAGGGGGCATTGCTGCTGCTGCAATTTTATGGGTGATTGCCAGCGGCAAAGTCGGATTTGATTCATCGCATGGCTTTGCACTGAATGGTTATGACGCAGGATCGCCAGGCGGCTACTCCTTATTTTCTGGATTAGCGATTGAGATTGTACTAACAGCCTTCTTCTTGATTGTGATTTTGGGTGCAACGAGCAAACGCGCTCCAGCAGGTTTTGCACCGATTGCAATTGGTCTAGCACTGACATTAATCCATTTAATTAGTATTCCAGTTACCAATACGTCAGTGAATCCTGCGCGAAGCACAGCCGTTGCGGTTATTGCGGGTAATCCATTAGCGCTTCAACAACTCTGGTTGTTTTGGATCGCACCTATTATAGGTGCTGTGATTGGTGCTGGTATTTATCGCTTCATTGGTAATGATGACGATTAATATTGTTCACTTACTTTAAATGAATCCCAAAAAGGGCTCTATTAAAATAGTAGCCCTTTTTCAAACCCAATATTACCTATATAGCTAAACTTACCTTGGCCACAAAAATTTACGTTCTGTTTCAGCGATTGCAACATCATTGATACTGGCAAAACGACGATGCATTAATCCATCAGCAGCAAACTCCCAGTTTTCATTGCCGTACGCTCGGAACCATTGCCCTGCATCATTATGATATTCGTACTCAAAACGGACGGCGATTTTATTATCAAGGAATGCCCATAACTCTTTCTTTAAACGATAGTCGTGTTCTTTCTGCCATTTGTCAGTTAAGAAAGCTTCGATTTCAGCCCGACCATGAATAAACCGCGAACGATTCCGCCATTCACTATCAACTGTATAAGCTAATGCAACCCGCGCAGGATCTCGGCTATTCCAACCATCTTCAGCGGCTTGGACTTTTTGGAGTGCGGTTTCTAAAGTAAAGGGTGGTAATGGTGGACGCATAACAGACTCCAATTTGAAATCGTTTAGTAGAGAACAGTAGGAAAAAGCATCGTGAAATTCACGCTCAACTATGCCATATTGGCAGTCATAAGCGCTGTCCATCTGCATTCATTCTTTTGATAAGCATAATCAATATGTCGAACGCTGTTCCTTTAGTTTTGTTTGGTGGTTCTTTTGATCCTATTCACAATGGGCATTTGTGGATGGCGCACTCTATTTTTCAGCAATTCAATGAAATCGGCATTCAGCCTGAAATTCGGTTTTTACCCACAGCTTGTTCACCTTTCAAGAAAACACAAACCAGCGCGAAGCATCGCCTCGCTATGCTTCGACTTGCATTACGCGGTACGCCTTTTGCAATTGATAAAACCGAAATTTATTCAACCTCGACTCCATTCACGATTGATACGCTGACTATTATTAGAGAAAAGATTGGTTCTACTCGTCCTTTAATTTTTATGATGGGGCAAGATAGTTTGGACAGCTTGCCACGCTGGAAAGGTGGCTTTGAACTATTAGAAAAGACGCATTTATGGATTTTTCCGCGTATTGACGAAAAAAAAACTCATCTTTTGACATTGCCCAATGAAATTCAAAATAAACAAACATTCAATGTTGAAGATCTGTATTTAAAACCAAGTGGTTTGATTTATTTAGATAAAAACACTCCACCTCACTTAAGTAGCAGTTCAATTCGTGAACATTCTGCAACATCTGAATTATCAATGTTGCTTAAAAAATCGCTACCGCCGCGCGTTTTAGCGTATAATCGCAAAACCAAACTTTATGGATTTACATCCCCGTATGAATCTTGAACCTACAACAGGTCATTCATCTCCTGCCACGCATAGCGATTTAAATGCTGGCAACTTGAAACAAAGCTCCGTGAAAGATCGCACCTTAAACGAATCAGCAGCACCTGAAACAAAAAAACCAAGCCCTCTCACCAGCGAGCAAGAAGTTGCAGCTTGTCTAGAGATTGTGCGCCTTGCACTTGTCGATGTTAAAGCACAAAACATTGTCGAATTAGATGTCCGTGGTATCAGTAATGTCTCTGACGTTCTGGTTATCGCTAGCGGCACTTCAACACGTCATGTTAAAGCTCTCGCAAATAACGTTTCTGAAGAATGCAAAAAAGCAGGCTTCCGCCCAATCGGTATGGAAGGCGAACGTGATGCTGAGTGGATTCTGGTCGACTTAGGTCTGGTCGTGGTTCATGTGATGTTGCCTACGGCGCGCACATTCTATGATCTTGAAAGTCTGTGGAAGCCACAAGCGTAATCTATTTTCATGATGTCGATATGAGCCGCTAATGCGGCTTTTATTGTTTTTGAGTTGTGGGTTTATTTAAAGCTATGTCTGCGTTAATAGTTGAAATTAAAAAGAGCTTAATGCTTGTCTCCTTCCCCTGAGGGGGAAGGTTGGGATGGGGGTGCTTTTGACTTTAAAATCAGAACCATCCCCCTCTAAATCTCCCCCTTGAAAGGGGAGACTTCAAAGCAAAAGCATTGAAAATCCATTTCAACTGTTAACGCATACATAGCTTTATTTAACGTAGAAGATCAAAAGCAAATCCTCCCTAGCCCTCCTTTTTCTAAGGAGGGAACTATTCCTCCCTTTGTAAAAGAGGAATAGTCATTTATTTTAATAGGTACATTTACATGAAAATTCGTTTGCTCATGATTGGTCAAAAAATGCCAGATTGGGTATTAGAGGGTTTTGATGATTATTTTAAGCGGGTGCAACCGCTCATTTCTGTGCAGCTCGTTGAGCTGCCAATGGCACGACGCGGCAAATCGGATTCAGTTGCGGATATTCAGAAATATTGCCAAAGCGAAGGGCAAAGTATTCTGAATGCATTGCAGCCGCGAGAGCGTTTGATCGCCCTTGAAGTGGGTGGGCGTAATTTGACGACCGAAAAACTCGCAACCACAATGCAAAGTTGGATGTTGGATGGTTTAGATATTGCGCTTGCAGTGGGTGGCCCTGATGGGTTGTCTGATGAGGTTCGACAAAAAGCGGAATGGCATTGGTCACTCTCGCCGCTTACGCTGCCACATCCTTTGGTGCGGGTGATTTTGATCGAACAACTCTATCGGGCAATGAGTTTAAATAAAGGGCATCCCTATCATAGAGCTTAATAATTAATACCAATAAAATTAGAAAAACTAAACAATTTATGAAGTGGTCGGCGGCTTTACTCTCAAGCTGACCAAGTTCATCATATCCATTCATTAAACCAAATTTTACGAAGATGTATCATGGCTTTCGCTACTTTACCCGCACTTTTTATCTCTCACGGCTCGCCTATGATGGCGGTAGATGCTGGCGAAGTGACGGATGCAATGCATCGATTATCCACCAATTTGCCGCGACCCAATGCGATTGTCGTTCTTTCGGCACATTGGGAAAGTGATGCGCTCGAAGTATCAACTGCGACGCGTCCTGAAACTTGGCATGACTTTACGGGGTTTCCAGAAGATCTGTATCAAATTCGCTATCCTGCACCTGGAAGTCCAGCGCTAGCGGAACGGATTATTCATCTACTCAATGATGCGGGTTTCGATGCACATGGTAATGCCCTACGTCCGCGCGATCATGGGGTGTGGGCGCCACTACTTCATCTCTATCCTGATGCAGAAATTCCAGTCATTCAGGTTTCTATTCCACGTGCGTTTACTCCGCAACAACTGTTTGATCTGGGTAAAGCATTAACCAGTTTGCGTAGCCAGCAAATTTTGCTGATTGGTTCGGGAAGCATTACCCATAATTTGCGTGAGTTGTCGTTTCGAGATCCGCATGCAGCGCCGCCGAATTGGGCGAGTAGTTTTAAGAATTGGGTGATCCAGAAACTGGGTTCAAGTGACTATACCGCTGTTTTAAACTGGAAATATGAAGCACCTAATCCTAAACAAAATCATCCTACGGATGAGCACTTAGAACCTTTATTCTTTGCAATGGGTGCAGGCGCGCGTTTTAGTGTGGTGCATTCCAGTTTTACGATGGGTTCGCTGGGAATGGATATTTATCGGTTTGACTGATTGATTTAGATGGTCAATAAAGCGTGTAAAAAGTCTTATGCAAATAACACTTATTTAAAAACAATGACCTCGCTCTATTATCCAGTTAAAATAGCATATTGAATCACGCTGTAGACTGAAAAATCCTCCATGCTTGCAAACCAAATTTCTGAAAAACAACAGCTTATTACGCTCATTGATGCTGCATTACCACAATGGCACTGCGGTCAATGCAACACGCCCGGCTGTTTGCCTTACGCCGAAGCGATTGCTAATGGTGAAGCGATTAATTTGTGTATTCCGGGTGGCGAGCCGATGGTGAAGGTTTTGGCGGAGTTGACCAATCGACCGATTCTACCTGTCGCGCTCGGCCCATTTCCGTTGCAATCGGATGGTCGTCCACAGGCGATTCGAGCAGTCATTCGCGAAGCTGAATGTATTGGCTGCACCAAATGTATCGATGCCTGCCCTGTCGATGCGATTATGGGTGCAGGCAAAATGATGCACACGATTTTGACGGACTTATGTACTGGCTGTGAGCTATGCATTCCGCCCTGCCCTGTGGATTGCATTGATATTATTACGATTGAACCGCTTCAGACGATATTTGATGCGCAATATGAATTGCAACGTGAGCATCAATTCAAACAAGATCAAAACGATTTACGCCAACGCTTTGAAGCCAAACAAGCACGTGAAGCGGCAAAGCAATCCATCAAATTATCTGCATCACGTTTTGCCAATGAACCAGCGATGATTGCCAGCGTCGCACCGCCAGCACCTGCGCCGTCGATTAATATCGAGAAGTACTCCAGCGCATCTTCGATTCAACTTTCGACGCTGCGTAGTCAAATTAAAAAGTTAGAAAAACAGCTTTCCGTCATGCCTAATGATGAAAAACGCAAAGCTGATTTAGAGTCACTTAAAGCTGAACTCGCTCAACTCAATTCTGGCGATGCCACATGAAAAAAACTGATATTGAAACGTTCTTCGCTCGCTTAAAAGAACAACGCCCTGAGCCGCGTACCGAACTTGAGTACACCACGGCATTTGAATTATTGATTGCTGTTTTATTGTCGGCGCAATCGACGGATGTGGGCGTGAATAAAGCAACAGCTAAACTCTATCCAGTTGCCAATACACCAGCGGCAATCCTTGCATTGGGTTTAGATGGGCTGAAAAGTTATATTAAAACCATTGGTTTATATAACAGCAAAGCCGAAAATATTATGAAAACCTGCAAGATTTTGATTGATCAGCATGGTGGTGAAGTGCCTGATACGCGCGAAGCATTGGAAGCGTTGGCGGGTGTTGGGCGTAAAACGGCGAATGTGGTGTTGAATACGTTCTTTGGTCAACCGACGATGGCGGTGGATACGCATATTTTTCGGGTGGGCAACCGAACGACTTTGGCGAAGGGAAAAACGGTTGAGATTGTTGAGCAGAAGTTACTGAAAGCGATTCCAGCGCACTACATGATGGATGCGCATCATTGGTTGATTTTGCATGGACGCTATACGTGTAAGGCGCGAACGCCGTTGTGTGGAACGTGTATTGTCAGTGATTTATGTGGTTGGAAGGAACGGTTTGATTATGGGGTGATGAGTCCCATGGTGGATGGGTGAAGCCCCGATAAAGACAATAAATGTAGTTTCCCCCAATCTTAGATTACATCTATCATTGAATATGACACTATAATATGGATCACCAAATTTAAAAATAAGGAATAAAACCTATGAGTTTTTTTAAGAAAATGAAAGAAAAAATTATACTTAATAAAAAAACTGAGCAAATATTTTATGAATTAGCTCTTATTGAGTTTTCAACTGGCAATAAACGACTGGGTCTTTGGGCTATGGCATTATCAAAATCAGATGGTTCGATAGAACATGCCGATGCTTTGTATATTGGGCTATTAGCTGAAGAAATTAAAAATGATGAGTATTTAGAATCTAATAAGATAGAGGAAATGGAGAAACAGCAATACTTACTTCAGCTACAGAAAGAAAAAGAAATGAAAAAACTAATCGATCCCAGATTTAAGAATCCACAGCCATATGTAAAAAGGCATTAAAAAAACTTTGAAAAATTCAATCCCCTATTTAACATAAATTGAATATTACTGTCTGCTATTTGAATGGCATGGCAAAAAATGAAAATTTCTTGTACGAAAAATGCGAACAGAAGGTGATTAAGTGGAATTAATACTTGTTTTTATGGTTATTGTTGTTCTAATTTCTTTCTTTAAATTTAAAAAAAAGAAACCTAGCGCAAAAGATATTCCTAATGTAATCAAATACACTGCTATGGCTCTAGCTAAAAACCCCCAGAACCCATTTATCACTATGGATGGAGTCTTATTTTCGCATATGGAGAGGTACGTAAAGAATAATCGTAATGTTAAGATTTTAGAACAAGACCTTGAAACCTTGGTTTTTACAGCATCTATAGATAGTGTAGATTACAAAGTTCTTGCGAAAAAATACATTTATGACCAATTGTGGATTGGTGCAAAAATTTTGAATAAGGTTTAAAAAAGTATGCTTATAGGGTTTATTATTGCTTGTATTCTCTTGTATTTATTTGTGTCTGCCTACTTTAGGCGATTCAAAGAAGCTGATGAAAAAACGTTAAGACCTATGTCTGAATGGGTAATCCTTGCAAACAGCGGCACTAGAGGACATAGGGAACAAATGTCTTATAGCTTAATTGTCCAAGCCGCAGCAATTTTAGAAAATCAGAATGTTTTACCAAATAAATCATTAAGAAATTTAATGATTTCAAAACCAGAATTATCTAAATCAAATTTTGTTTTATTAATAATGGAATCTACGTTTGATATTTGCCCAAATGAGTTTGATTTTTTAAAAAAATCTTATCAAACAGAGCAAGCAAGAATACATCTTGCGCAATGTATTGGTTTGATTTTACATCATGGTAGTGAATCTACTTTAGCACTAATTGCACTTAAAGCCTGTTCTGAGCCAATTGATTAAGATTGTATGGTTAATCATTTCGAATAGCTCTACAGATACGACTCATAGACTCGCTATTAGCCTCTACCGACAATGCTGATTCGTCCGAATATCCAACGCATCACTCACCCACACCAAATGCCAGCCAAACTTAGACTGAATCGGATGTGATAGCTTTTTCAAAGGTAGATGCGATACAGCAGTTCCAAAACTCTTATCAAAACTCGCAATCTTGATGTAACCCAAATCACCGCCCCTATCCCGCGAATCGGAATCAATACTCTCTGTTCTTGCGACAGTCATTAACTGAAAAAACTGCGGTGCAGCCGTATTCGCGATGATTTTGCCATATGCAGCTTCAGCGGAAGGCTGATCTGAATACATGCTGTGAAAAACTCGATACTTAATATCTTGCGGAGAACTGCAAATCGGCTTTTCGGCAACAGTCGTATCCGTTTTCTCAATAATATTTTTTGCATTGATAGGCGTCTTGGACTCAACGTTAACCTTTGGTTCAACTTGTTGAGGAGTCGTTGCACAGCCTAATACCGACAGTGTAATCGCCGCAATAATCGCAATTCTTTCCATGTTCAACGTTTAAATCCTTATGCAAAAAACAAAACAGCCAATCCGAAGATTGGCTCTATGTATTATATCAAAGCGATGACATCAAAGCTGATCTGAGACGATCAATTAACTTTCTTGCAACTGCTGAATAATCGCAGGATTTTCCAAAGTAGAAATATCCGAAGTAATCGCATCGCCGCGTGCAATTGAACGCAGTAACCGGCGCATGATCTTACCGCTACGAGTCTTCGGGAGTGCGTCAGCAAAACGAATTTCCGCAGGACGTGCAATCGCTCCGATTTCTTTAGCAACAAACGCTTTCAGCACTTTGATCATTTCAACTGCTTCATCGCCCGTTGGACGAGCACCTTTTAATGTTACGAAAGCCACAACCGCCTCGCCAGTCAACGCATCAGGGCGACCAACAACCGCCGCTTCAGCAACCAATGGACTCGCAACCAATGCAGACTCAATTTCCATGGTGCCTAAGCGATGACCTGACACATTCAACACGTCGTCAATACGACCGAGAATCCAGAAGTATCCATCTTCATCACGCATCGCGCTGTCGCCTGCGACGTAGCGACCGCCAAACTCTTCTGGGAAATAAGCAGTTTTAAAGCGTTCTGGATCGCGCCATAGTGTGCGAACCATTGATGGGAATGGGCGTTCAATCACAAGCGTGCCTGATTCGCGCGGTGCAGCAGTCTGCATGGTTTCATCAACAATATTGATCGACAAGCCTGGCAATGGCTGCGCACATGAACCGGGTTTCCCTGCGATTGCACCTGGCAACGGTGTCAGCATTTGCGCGCCTGTTTCAGTTTGCCACCATGTATCCACAATCGGGCAACGTCCGCCGCCAACGACATTGTAATACCAAATCCATGCTTCAGGATTGATCGGCTCGCCGACACTGCCGAGCAAACGCAAGGAAGACAAATCATATTGCTTCGGTAAATCGCCACCCAGTTTAATCAGCGAACGAATTGCGGTTGGTGCAGTATAAAAAATAGTAACTTTATGTTTTTCAATTATTTGCCAGAAACGTGACGCATCAGGATAGGTTGGAATCCCTTCAAAAATAATTTGCGTAGCGCCCGCCGCCAATGGGCCGTAGGCCACATAGCTGTGTCCCGTAATCCAGCCCACATCCGCAGTACACCAGAATACGTCATTCGCTTTCGGATGCGCACTGTCCGTGCCGCTATCGCGTGTCGAATCGAAGGTCCACAGATAGCTTTGCAATGCGCCAAGCAGATAACCGCCTGTAGAATGCTGCACGCCTTTGGGTTTACCTGTAGAACCTGAAGTGTACAAAATGAACAGTGGATGTTCGGCAGAAACCCAAGCTGGGGCGCAATCTGCATTTTGTTTTGCTGTCAGTTCGTGCCACCAAACGTCACGACCTGCTTGCATGTTGGTCTGAGATTGATCACGCGCAAAAACGATAACATTTTCAATCAAACTACCTGTTTGCTCAAGCGCTTCATCAACGGTTTTTTTCAGTTCCACCACTTTGCCGCCGCGATAGCCGACGTTTGAGGTGATGACGACTTTCGCTTCGGCATCAACAATCCGTTCCGCAACGCTTTTCGATGAAAAACCACCAAAAACCACGGAATGAATCGCACCCAAACGCGCGCAGGCTTGCATGGCGATCACTGCATTGGCAACCATCGGCATGTAAATGACAACGCGGTCGCCAGCAGTGACACCCAGTGATTTTAAGCCGTTAGCCAACTGACAAACGCGCTCATAGAGTTGTTGATAGCTAATGTGTTCAACCGTGCCATCATCCGCTTCCGCAATCAATGCGGTTTTATTGGCATGCGTCGCTAAATGACGATCAATACAGTTATAAGAAACGTTCAATGTCCCATCAGCAAACCATTGATAAAATGGCGCATTGCTTTCATCCAAACCTTTGGTAAACGGTTTTTCCCATGTGATTAAATCACGCGCACGCTTCTGCCAAAACGCATCAAGGTCAAGTGCCGCTTCACGATTGAGCTGGGCAAAACTTTCGGCATTCATTTCCGTATTCGCAAGGAAATCATCTGAAGGCGTAAAAGATCGTGTTTCATGTAACACAGAAGTATGGCTATCAGTCGGAGTGCTGTTGGATGTCATTATCAAGAATCCTTATCGCTTTGTGCGTGTTTCGTTTGTTCGTTGAGATGTGAAACTAATAGATCCGAAGTGATGCTGAATCTATCATGGAATTATCATACTGCCACCGAGCACAATAATAATCCCACGATAAGATAACAATCACTGAAAATGACAAATTCGGCAGAAAATATGCTTTCCACACATTTTTCGCCAATCATAGTTTCTTTTTTAAACAGCTGTCACGGTTAAATCCGTTTCGGGCTTTCCGCGCCAGCGTAGAACACGGCGACGAATGCTATCCATACCGATGAATACAATCGGTATTGTATATAAGGTGAGCATTTGACTGACGATCAAACCACCCACAATCGCAATTCCGAGCGGCTGACGCATTTCTGCGCCATCACCATGACCGAGTGCAAGCGGCACAGCACCAAGCATCGCCGCCATCGTCGTCATCATGATAGGACGAAAGCGTAGCTGACAGGCTTGATAAATCGCATCACGTGCACTCAAGCCCTGCGTGCGCTGGGCCTGCAAGGCAAAATCGATCATCATGATGGCATTTTTCTTCACAATACCAATTAACAAAAGCACGGCGATTAAGGCAATAATGCTGAATTCAGAATTGAATAACATCAATGCCAATAACGCTCCAATACCTGCAGACGGTAATGTTGAGAGAATCGTAATCGGATGTATATAACTTTCATACAACACGCCGAGCACGATATACATGGTCAATATCGCAGCCAAAATCAAGAATGGTTGTGAGTTGAGTGAGTCCTGAAACGCTTTAGCATTCCCCTGAAAACTGCCGTGAAGAGAGGATGGCACGCCCAACTTTGTCATTGTGTCATTGATCACCTCGGTCGCATTAGACAGCGACTGACCTTCGGGCAGATTGAATGAAATCGTCGTCGCGACAAATTGACTTTGGTGATTGACACTCAAGGATGTAAAAGTCGGTTCATAATGAGCAAAGGATGCCAAAGGTACTTGCTTGCCAGCCGCCGTAATCACATAAATATCTTTGAGTGCTTCAGCACTTTGCTGATACTGCGATGCGAGTTCCATGATCACATGGTATTGATTAAGCGGCATATAAATGGTCGACACTTGCCGCTGACCGAACGCATCATTCAACACAGAATCCACTTGTGTCACCGTAATGCCAAGTCGTGCCATTTGATCACGATCCATGACCAGTGTCGTTTGCAGCCCTTTGCCGTCTTGGTCAGAATTGACATCTGCAAGGACTGGAGACTTCGCCAGTTCAGCTTTAATTTTTGGTGACCATTCATTCAACGCTTGAATATCATCAGCTTGTAAGGTGTATTGATATTGCGCTTGGCTTGCACGTCCGCCTACGCGAATATCCTGTGTGGCTTGTAAAAACAATGTCGCACCCGGCTCATGTGATAACTTCTTCCGTAAACGTGCAATCACTTCATCGGCACTATGCGTACGGACTGATAATGGTTTGAGCGCAATAAACATATTGCCGCCATTCACTTTCCCGCCGCCAGTGAACCCAACGACCGTATCGACATCAGGATCTTTTTTGACAATTTCCATAAAGTTTTTAAGCTTTATTTTCATCGCCTGAAAGGAAATACTTTGATCCGCCTGAATATTCCCCATCAAGCGACCTGTGTCTTGTTGCGGGAAAAATCCTTTTGGAATAATCACATATAAATAAACATTTAAACCGACAGTGATGAGCAAAATGGATAACATGATGCCGCGATGCAATAACGCCCACGCTAAAGATTTACGATATGACTCGAGCAATGAATTGAAAAATCGCTCACTCGCCAGATAGAAGCGTCCATGTGCGGGTCGATCAGCCGCAGGACGCAGTAATCGCGAACACATCATCGGCGTGAGTGTCAGCGACACGAGCAACGAAACCAAAATAGCGGCCGACAACGTTACCGCGAACTCTCTGAATAATCGCCCAATAATGCCACCCATCATCAGAATCGGAATGAACACCGCAATCAGTGACAAGCTCATCGAAACCACGGTAAAACCGACTTCGCGCACACCCTGAATCGATGCTTCCATCGGACTCATACCGTCTTCAATATGCCGTGAAATATTCTCCAGCACCACAATCGCATCATCAACCACGAAACCCGTAGCAACGGTCAATGCCATCAACGACAGGTTATTCAGGCTAAAACCCGCCAAATACATGATGGCAAACGTGCCAAGTAATGAAAGCGGCACTGCAATACTGGGAATCAACGTCGCGCGGCCATTCCGTAAGAACAGGAACACCACCATGATCACCAAGCCAATCGAAATGATCAGCGTTTCTTCAACGCTCGCTAGCGATGCGCGAATGGTTGGCGTGCGGTCATTGGCAACATTCACTTCAATCGCGGCAGGCAACGAAGCTTGCATTTGTGGTAATAAATCACGCACGCGTTTAACCGTATCGAGAATATTTGCGTTGGGTTGACGATTGATAATCAATAAAACCGATGGCTGACCCGCCGACATTCCCGCATTGCGTAAATTTTCAACAGAATCGGTCACTTCAGCGACATCAGAAATACGAACGGCATTACCATTCTTATAACTGAGAATCAGTGGAATAAATTCTTTGGCGGTTTTGGCTTGATCGCTGGCATAGATTTGCCAATGTTGATCCTTGGATTCAATCGTACCTTTTGGTCGGTTGGCATTTGCTGCGGCCAATGTCGTCCGAACAGTTTCAAGCGAAATACCATACTTATTCAGTGCGGTTGGATTCAAAGCAACACGCACCGCAGGCAAAGAGCTTCCGCCAACAGTGACCTGCCCTACGCCTTCGACCTGTGAAATTTTTTGCGCAAGAATCGTGGATGCCGCATCGTACATCTGCCCCTGACTCATGGTCTTGGAGGTCAGTGCCAAAATCATTACAGGCGCATCAGCAGGATTCACTTTACGATAATTTGGATTACTTGGCATGCCTGATGGCAGCAAACTGCGTGAGGCATTGATTGCCGCTTGAACATCGCGTGCTGCACCGTTGATATCACGATTCAAATCAAACTGAACCGTGATGCGCGTTGAACCGAGCGCACTGTTGGACGTCATTTCTGTCACGCCAGCAATTCGACCTAGTGCTCGTTCCAGTGGCATTGCCACCGTCGAAGCCATGGTTTCTGGTGATGCACCAGGCAAGGACGCAGAAACCGAAATCGTTGGATAATCCACTTGTGGCAATGGTGAAACTGGCAGTAAGTTAAAACCCACAAGTCCCGACAACGCAATACCCACGCTCAGTAATGTTGTCGCGACGGGGCGTTTAATAAAAAGGGTTGAAAAACTCATGGCAATGAACTGCCTGATGAGTTTGCAACTGGATTAGAGATTTGATTAGTAGTTGGGTTGCGACGCGTATGCCAATTCATCACCCGCGTTTTCGTCCGATCAAATGCCAAATAAATCACTGGTGTCGTAAACAGAGTCAAAATTTGGCTCAGCAACAAACCACCGACCATCGTCACACCCAGTGGATGACGTAATTCAGAACCAACCCCAGTACCCAGCATCAGTGGTAATGCCCCGAGCAACGCTGCGAGAGTCGTCATCAGAATCGGACGGAAACGGAGTAAGCACGCCTGATAAATCGCTTCACGCGGCGACTTGCCTTCCTTTCGCTCAGCCTCCACCGCAAAATCAATCATCATAATCGCGTTTTTCTTGACGATACCAATCAGCAAGATAATGCCAATAATCGCAATCACACTTAAATCCGAACCATCAAGTGTCAACGCCAACAACGCCCCAATCCCTGCAGAAGGTAACGTCGACAGAATCGTCACTGGATGAATATAGCTTTCATACAACACGCCCAGCACGATATACATCGTGATGATCGCCGCCAAAATTAACCACAACTGATTAGATAACGCCGCGCCGAACGCCAATGCTGAACCCTGGAATTGTGTTTGTATTGAAGCAGGTACACCAATTTCTTTTTCGGCAGCTTCGATGGCTTTTACGGCATCTCCAAGTGATGCACCTTGAGCCAGATTAAAGGAAATTGTATTAGATGGAAATTGCGCTAAATGATTGATCACCAATGAACTCGGTTGTTCAACGACATGCGCAATCGACGATAACGGTACTTGTCGATTCGTCACAGTTGCAGATGCTGCACCTGATTGAGTTGTGGTATTCGCAGTGACATATAAATCATTCAGTGAAATCGGACCTTTTTGAAATTCAGGCTTCACTTCCAGCACGACGCGATATTGATTCGATTGCGTATAAATAGTTGAAATTAATCGCTGTCCGTATGCGCTATACAACGCACTATCAATCGCCGCTGGCGTAATGCCTAAACGCCCCGCCGCATCACGATCAATATCGATATACGCCTGCAAGCCATTGTTTTGCATATCACTTGCCACATCCACCACTTGCGAAATTTGACTCACGCGATCCACCACTTTGGGCACCCATTCGGCGAGTTCCGCTGGATCAGCATCTTGTAAGGTAAATTGATATTGCGTACGACTGACTTTGTCTTCAATCGTTAAGTCTTGAACAGGCTGCATGTGCAAGGTAATACCCGCAACATTGGCAACTTCAGGCTGCAAGCGACGGATCACATCCGATGCAGAAATGCGTTCATTATGCGGCTTCAAATTGATCAGCATACGTCCGCTATTGAGCGAAGTATTTGCGCCATCTACACCAATAAAAGAAGTCAGACTTTCAACGGCAGGATCTTTTAAAACCACATCGGCAAGTTCCTGCTGCCGCTCAGCCATTGCCGTGAATGAAATTGACTGCGTTGCATCCGAAATCCCTTGAATGACGCCTGTATCTTGAACAGGAAAAAATCCTTTCGGGATAAAAATATACATCACAGCGGTCAGCACCAACGTCGCCATTGCCACAATCAACGTTAAACCTTGTCGATTCAAAACCCACGTGAGCATCTTGCCGTAGCGCGCAATTACCCGATCAAAGAAAGTCCCCATCGCATGATAGAACCGACCCTGTTCCGCTTCAGGCACATGCTTTAGCAACTTCGCGCACATCATTGGTGTGAGCGTCAGCGACACCACAGCCGAAATCAAAATCGCAACAGCTAAGGTAATAGCAAACTCACGGAATAACCGCCCGACCACATCACCCATAAACAACAATGGAATCAATACCGCAATCAATGAAATGGTCAACGAAATAATGGTAAAACCGATTTGCTCCGAACCTTTCAGTGCTGCCTCTAATGGCGAATCACCCTCTTCGATATAGCGCGAGATATTTTCAATCATCACAATTGCATCATCGACGACAAAACCTGTCGCAATGGTGAGCGCCATTAATGTTAGGTTATTGATCGAAAACCCAGCCAAATACATAAAGCCAAAAGTGCCAATCAAGGATAATGGCACGGCAATACTTGGGATAATCGTCGCGGGGATGTTCCTTAAAAATAAGAATATAACCAGCACAACCAAGATGACCGCCAACATCAACTCAAACTGCGTATCAGACACCGATGTGCGAATCGTCGTCGTCCGATCCGTCAATACATGGACATCGAGTGATTGCGGTAAACCTTCTTGAAGCTGTGGTAATAAGGTTTTAATACGATCAACCACGTCAATCACATTCGCACCTGGTTGACGCTGGATATTCAAAATAATCGCGGGGGTTTTGTTTGCCCAAGCCCCGAGTTTAGTGTTCTCCGCGCCATCCACCATATCGGCGACATCAGACAAACGAATCGCTGCGCCGTTACGATATGCAAGCACTAAGCTTTTATATTCTTCTGCTGTTTTCAGTTGGTCATTCGCATCTATCGTCGAGGCGCGCATTGGGCCATCAAAACTCCCTTTAGCCTGATTAGTATTTGCCGCACCAATTGCAGTGCGCACATCATCAATTGTTAAACCGTAGGATGCCAACGCTGTCGGATTAGCTTGAATCCTTACCGCAGGACGATTTCCACCCGAAATACTGACTAAACCCACACCCGAAATTTGTGAAATTTTCTGAGCTAATCGGGTATCAACGAGGTCTTCAACTTGAGGTAAAGATAAAGTTTTCGAGGAAATAGCAATCGTGAGAATTGGCGTATCCGCAGGATTTACTTTGCTGTAAATCGGTGGCATCGGCAAATCAGCAGGCAATAAATTACCACCAGCATTGATCGCCGCTTGAACCTCTTGCTCGGCAATATCCAAACTCAATGACAAATCGAACTGCAAGGTAATGACCGACGCGCCGCCCGAACTGGTTGAAGACATCTGCTTCAAACCGGGCATCTGACCAAACTGTCGTTCAAGCGGTGCAGTAATTGACGAAGTCGTCACATCTGGACTCGCACCTGGATACAGCGTCACCACTTGAATCGTCGGATAATCCACTTCTGGAAGTGCTGAAACAGGCAACAGGCGATACGCCATAAATCCTGCCAGCAAAATCGCCACCATCAGCAGCGATGTGGCAACAGGTCGCAGGATAAATATACGTGAAGGATTCATGGGTAATCCTTACGATGTTGATTTTTGACGATGATGACCGCGAGGACTTCCTTCCTGCGCATCCTGTTTATCACTGACAGCGTTCGGGTCAATGACCTTCACTTTTCCACCATCTTTTAATTTATCTGCGCCGTCTAATACCACGCGCTCACCCACCTTGACGCCACTGAGTACAGCCGTATTATCGCCATCGATTGCACCCAAGGTTATTGGACGCGCATTCACAGAACTATCGCTATTCACCACATATACAAACGTTCCGTTCACACCACGTTGAATCGCAGCAGAAGGCAGTAAAGTCGCATTTTTCTGGGTTTCAACCAGCATCCGAATATTGACGAATTGATTGGGAAATAAATTATTGGCTTGATTGGCAAACTCAGCTTTGAACTTTAAAGTTCCTGTAGTCGGATCAATTTGGTTATCTAAACTTTTAAATTTTCCAGAATCGAGAACATTTTTTTGCGCACGATCAAACGCACTGACCTGCAGCGTATTTCCTGCATGCACTTGCTTCAACACACTTTGAACTTGATCTTCAGGAATCGCATAGGTCACATCAATCGGCTGAAACTGATTAATCACCACCACGCCGTTGGCATCTGACGCACGGACAATATTGCCCACATCGACTTGGCGCAAACCTAACTTCCCACTGACAGGCGCAGTCACTTTGCAATAGCTCAGATTCAATCGCGCACCGCTCACCTGACCTTGATCGGACTTCACCGTGCCTTCGGCTTGATTGACCAACGCCGTTTGTTGATCGAGTTGTTGTTTAGAAATCGAACCTTCTTTCACCAACGACTGATAACGCGTTAAATCCTGACGCGCACTCAGCAATGCCGCTTGATCTTTAGCCAGCTGACCTTCTGCTTGGGTCAATGCCACTTGATACGGACGAGGATCAATTTGCAGCAGTAAATCACCTTTCTGAACATTTTGACCTTCAGTAAAATTAACTGAAATCAACTCGCCATCCACACGCGGATGAACAATCACCGAACTTCGCGGGACGACACTACCCAGTGCATTGATGTAAATATTTAAATCACCCGCAGTTAATGTTTTCACTTGCACGGGCATCACTTGATTCTTACCGCCGCCACGCTTGCCTTGTCCACTCGCTTGGCCAGCATCTTTTGCAGCATGAAAATGTCGCCAAGTGAAAACCAACAGACCGATCACAATCAGCAAAAATACAAACCACTTCAACGCGCGCTTCCAACCTGAGTTTGGAGATTTGGGCGCGTTCTGCTGCGATGAGTGATTTTCAATGGCGACTAATGATGGCGCGCTTGATTGTGGTTCGAGTGACATAGCAAGCTCAATATAAAGAACAACAAAATAGGTAATAAAAACATGCGCTGAATAGAAGCGTCTTAATTAAAACAGATTGCTAAACAACAAATACATTAGCGTGTGCATCATTGATAATTTATTCAATGAAAACAATATTTAGTGTAAGAATTAATTTTCATAAGCATTTCAAGGAATGCTTCATTAATTTACGATCATTCACCAAAGTAGATGTATGGATTTTATTCAATTTTAACTTAAAGATATCGCAGCTATGATCGCAACAAAAACAGCAGGAAATATGGAGAAATGATGATGTTCTGTAAGAATAATCACTGAATGTCACAATGCGATGACGACGACTTATAAATATCTAAAATTGTGCGATAAAAATGTACGGGCGACCTATGGTCACCTTATTTCCTTTGATTAGGGCGACCACAGGTCGCCCGTACAACATTATGCAAACCGACCCAATCCCACCGCCTGACGCAACCTTGCCATAAATGGCGAAGCCTCATCACGCGCACGAACTGCACCTTGCTGCAAGATCTGCTCAATGGCAGCAGGATCTTGCATCAATGTGGTATAACGCTCACGCGGTGCAGATAGCGTTTGATTTAAATATTCAAAGACTTCAGTTTTCGCCGCACCCCAACCAATGCCTTCCTGATATTTCACCCGCATCGCAGCTACTTCATCTGGCTTTGCGAATGCCGTGTAAATTTGGAATAGCGAGCAATTTTCAGGATCTTTCGGCTCACCCGGTTCAAGCGAATTGGTGGTGATTTTACGCACGAGTTTCAACAGTTCTTTTTCGGTAGAGAATAATGGAATCGTGTTGTTATAGCTCTTCGACATTTTACGACCATCTAAACCGACCAATACATCGGTGGTTTCATCGACAATCGCTTCAGGAAGTGCAAAAAACTCATCTTTAAACAAATAATTAAAACGCGTTGCCATATCACGCGCCATTTCGATATGCTGAATCTGATCACGACCCACAGGTACTTTATTGGCATTAAACAACAAAATATCCGCCGCCATCAGGACAGGATAGCTAAACAACCCCATCGTCACGCCTTTATCATCATCCAGATTTTCGGCTTGATTATCCGCAACGGTAGCTTTGTAGGCGTGCGCACGATTCATCCGACCTTTGTCACAGACACAGGACAACAACCACATCAGTTCAGTTGTTTCTGGCACATCGGATTGACGATAAAACACGGCATTGGTTGGGTCTAAACCCAGCGCAAGCCATGTCGCAGCAATCTCTAAACGCGACTGTTGAACGCGAACAGGATCTTGGCTTTTGATCAACGCATGCAAATCCGCCATGAAATAATAAGATTGCACATTCGGATCAAGGCTCGCCGTAATGGCAGGGCGAATCGCCCCGACATAATTGCCTAAATGTGGAGTACCCGTTGTGTTAATACCCGTAAGTACGCGTGTTTTTGTAGAGTGTGTCATAACAATCAGTGTCTTTATCAGTCAAATAACCAGTGGCGTAAGTGTATCGCGAAGTTGGTGGTTACGCGATATTGGAAAGTAGAATTTATTTTCTATATCCATAAATCATCCCATTATTAATAAAACAGCCCGCTCATCTTAGTTTTGCTATTTGAAAATGCTCATAGCTTAGACTCGGTAGGTTTTAAAATTTTGACCACCTTTTTAATTCGCATTTTCCGATTACTTAAACGTCCAGTTTCAATGACATTTTTTTCAATACCATTATCTTCGACAGTCCAATAGTCATGCCAAGTTTTCACTAAAACCATTCGACGATTTATAAAACGGTAAGTTTCCGAGCCATGATCACAACAACTGCCTCGCCAAGAAGATGTAACCTCTTTATGCTTTGGATCAAACCCTGCGGACACTAAATCTGAAAGATTTTGATTAAATTGAAACTTCTTGGTTTTCGCATCAAAAAGGAAAAAATAATCAGAACTGTTTGGACCTGCACCACCATTTTGAGTTGGTAGACTAATATCTAAATGTCCGTCAAAATTCGCATCCAATACTTCTATTTGATCTTCACAAATGTTATGTGAGTCGCCATCGTGCCCTGTGATGAGCTGGTAAATTTCTTTATGTCCTTTTTTGTAGATGGCGATACCATCGGTGAAAGAATCACCGCTTTCACCGGAACACGAGACTTTAAAATCAAACTCTGCATGTTGAGCCTTCTGTGGAGTCCAGTCCCCAGTTGTTAAATTCTCAGCCTTTACATACATTTTTTCATATTCCCCAACCCTAAAATGGAAAAAAGGATGTTTGGTAACACGTGAATAAGGTGATGGTTTAATCATATTCGGAGGGATTCTTACAGGAATCCAAGTTTCATTAGCCAAACTTGTCTTCAAAGTAGGATCAATAAGAAATGGTGCTTTGGGAGGCAATACAGCGAATGGAATCGGATCTCCTACATTTGTGAATAAAGAAACGTTGTGAGGTAACCTTAGAAAAGTGTCAGAATTCATTACACCTGAAATTTGTAGATATTGCAGCGTTGGCTGTGTATAAGTTCTAAGTTTCAGCTCATTTATCTCACACTTTCCAAATACGGCACAACGTTTGTCACCAATCAAACTTTGCACTTCCTCTTTAACCAGAATTGGCGAAGAAGTAGTAATCGCAAACCTATTATCACCATATAAATTGTCTAGTTTTTCTAGCTTTAGATTGGAATTAAAAAGTTGGTTCGACCCATTTAAAATACAGCCTGAGTTTTCGGACTTAGCACGAAAACCACGATAAACAGTAAACTCAAAAACTGGATAGCTAGGCATCCCATTATCAAATGGCTTACAAAGATTAGGATTCAGTAAGATAAACAAATACTCACCAGTTGGGTCGATATACCCTTTCTCATTCTTGGGTGAAATTACCCAGATGACGCTGGAAATTTGACTTTCTGGAAGTAAAGCTGGAAATTGTGTGATATTCACATACCCTTTATTTGCTATATTTTTTTATTCATCGGCTAAAGGCATCGCAATGATTTCATAAAACCCACCAGAAAGTAAAAAATCCAAAGAGTTTTCGTGTGCATAACAGAGGATCGGAGAAAGTAAAAGTAATAACAGATATTTTTTTTCATAATTTATGTATAAAAGTTCAAGTTTAGTATAGTGTTTATTTTTTTGTGATCAGTGTTAATGATTTTACAAATGCTCCATTATTTATAAAACAACAAAGCCCACATCAATGCGGGCTTTGTTTAAAACGCTAACGAGAGCTTATTCAGCTTCCGGCTCTTGAGCAGCTTCTTCACCGTCTTCTGTTGCGACTTCGGCAACAACCTCAACTGGTGACTCTGCGCCATCAGCATCAAGTTCAGACGCTACACCTTCAATCGCCTCATCATCCTCAACGCCTTCCAAGCACACAACGCCAACGAGTGTTTCGCTATCGCCTAAACGAATCAGCATCACACCTTGCGCGTTACGTCCAACAGAGCGGATTTCAGAAACACGTGTGCGAACCATCGTGCCGCCATCAGAAATCAGCAACAACTCATTGCTATCATTCACAGCAGTTGCTCGAACCAGCTCACCATTACGCTCGCTGGTCTGTACTGCGATGACGCCTTGACCACCACGATGACGAACAGGGAACGCGTCAACCGTTGTGCGCTTACCGAAGCCATTCGCACATGCGGTCAGCACTTCGCCAGATTCAGGTGCAACAACGAGCGAGACGATACGTGACGCATCATCAATACGCATACCGCGTACACCCATCGCTGTACGACCAACCACGCGCACTTCATTTTCATCGAAACGAATCGCTTTACCTTCGTTGCTAAACAGCATGATCTGCTGTGTGCCGTCAGTAATTGCAACACCGATCAAGGTATCCTCATCAGACAACTCAATTGCACGTAAACCAGAAGTACGTGGACGGCTAAACTGTTCAAGTGCAACACGTTTTACTGTGCCATCGGCAGTCGCCATAAACACATAATGATCTTCTGGGAAGTCCATCAACGGCAAGATCGCGGTGACGCTTTCACCCTGTTCCAGTGGCAACAAGTTAACCAAAGGACGACCTTTCGAACCACGACTTGCTTGTGGCACGTCATAAACTTTCAGCCAATATACTTTACCGCGACATGTGAAACACAGAACCGTCGCATGATTCGACGCAACGACTAAATGTTCAATATAATCATCTTCTTTCATGCTGGTTGCAGACTTACCACGACCACCACGACGCTGTGCCGCATAGTCAGCCAGTGGCTGAGTTTTCGCATAACCTGTTTTAGAAACAGTTAACACCACTTGTTCTTGCGGAATCAAATCAGCACGCGAGAAGTCGATACGCGACTCAACAATCGAAGTACGACGTGCATCGCCATACTGTGCCAACACTGCACGAAGTTCTGTACGGATAATATCCATCAATTTGGTAAAGCTATCCAGAATTGATTGCAACTCTGCAATATCACCCAAAATTTCAGTATATTCAGCGAGTAACTTATCTTGTTCAAGACCCGTCAAACGATGCAAACGCAACTCAAGAATTGCCGCAACCTGTGCAGGCGACATGCGATATTGATCACCAGACAAACCGAACGGTTTCGCTGGGTCTTCACCCTCAATCACATCAGGACGAATCGAACGATGACCTGATTTTTCAAGCAACGCCAACACGCCGCCAGCCTGCCATTGTCCTTCGAGCAAACGAACACGGGCCTCGGCTGGATTTGCAGAGGTTTTAATCGTTGCAATAATGCCGTCAATATTAGCCAGCGCAACTGCCAAACCTTCTAACAAATGTCCGCGTTCACGCGCTTTACGCAATTCAAATATGGTACGACGCGTCACAACTTCTTGACGATGACGAATAAATGCCGCAACGAGTTCTTTTAGATTTTTAAGACCCGGTTGACCATTTTCAAGGGCAACCATGTTGATGCTGTACGACGTTTCGAGCGGCGTATTAATAAATAAATTATTAATAATCACATCAACATTTTCATTACGGCGCAAGTCAACAACAATACGCATCCCGTCTTTATCAGACTCATCGCGCAGCGCACTGATACCCTCTAACTTCTTCTCTTTGACCAAACTGGCAATATGCTCAATCAGCTTTGCTTTATTGACTTGGTAAGGAATTTCAGTGTAGACGATGCTGGTATTACCCGATTTACTATCTTCTTCGAGATGATATTTACCACGAATATGTAAGCGACCACGACCGGTTTTATAGGCATCAATAATGCCGCTCTTACCGTAAATAATACCACCCGTTGGGAAGTCAGGGCCTGAAATATGCTCCATCAAGCCTTCAATCGTGATATCGCTATCATCGACATAAGCCAAACAGGCGTTCAGTACTTCGGTAATATTGTGCGGCGCCATATTGGTCGCCATACCAACCGCGATCCCTGCCGATCCATTGATCAACAAGTTTGGAATACGCGTTGGCATGACTTTCGGAATACGTTCTGAACCGTCGTAGTTATCTTCCCAATCAACAGTCTCTTTCTCTAGATCGACAATAATGTCATGCGCAAGACGCGTCATCCGAATTTCGGTATAACGCATCGCTGCTGGCGCATCGCCATCGACCGAACCGAAGTTACCCTGACCATCAACAAGCAAATAACGCAAGCTAAACGGCTGTGCCATACGAACTAAGGTGTGATAAACCGCAGTATCACCATGCGGATGGTATTTACCAATGACGTCGCCGACAACACGAGCAGATTTTTTGTACGGTTTATTATAATCATTACCGAGTTCACGCATCGCAAACAGCGCGCGGCGATGTACAGGTTTAAATCCATCGCGTACATCAGGCAAGGCGCGCGATACGATAACGCTCATGGCGTAGTCCAGATACGACTGTTTGAGTTCTTCCTCAATTGCAATCGGTAGAATGTCTGAATCGCTCATGTATGCTCCTTTGGGCGTAAACTTCGGTCAGTCACGCTGACTCAAATACTTTGGTCACAACTATAAATATAACGATGAACTCGAACGAATTGCCCGAGTCTGCTATCCAGTGAATAATTCAGATTAAAAACTAAACAAAACCACCATTTTGGCGGCCATTTTCGTTTAAAAAAAGGTGTTCGATAGTAGCATAAAAAGCTCCGCAAAGGGAGCTAGAACATTGCAAAGAATCGAAGGAAACTCTGGATAGAAGCACTCGAAAAAATAAGGTTTAAGTCAGTTCGGCAACTCGGCGCAGCAACATCGCCGCATGGCCTGCAGGACTGACCTTGCGCCAACTTTCCTCAAGATTGCCATGTTGGTCGTAAAGAAATGTACTACGTTGAATTCCCATGACAATTTTTCCATACATGTTTTTTTCTTTGATCACGTCAAAATAACGGCACAAGGTTTCGTCTTTATCACTGACTAGAGGAAATGGCAGACACTCATTTGCAGTAAATTTTTCATGAGATTTTTCACTGTCGCGTGATACCCCGAGTATGCGAACGCCGAGCGCTTCAAACTCCGCCATCAAATCACGGAAATCACGTGCTTGCGTCGTACACCCTGGCGTTGCATCTTTTGGATAGAAATACAAAATCAAAGATTGACCCGAGAGAGTTGCCAAATTTACAGCACCCTGCGTGGTCGTCACCGTCAGATTTGGTAATTTAGAAAGATCATTGGGCTGTCCTGCCACATCTGTATTTATCGTCATGGAGCATATTCCTTGCTAAACTTATTGCATTGATATCAATAGATATTCGCTATAAAAAAAGCAGACTGATCAAATGAACTAGTCTGCTTTCATCTTCTTATTCAACATCAAGCATCGCCAAATGCTAGTGTTATTTTAAAATCAATTAAGGCTTGCTGGTATCTGCTGCTGGCGCTGCCGCAGGTGCAGGCGCTGCAGAAGGTGGAGCATTAAAGACAATCCCTTCACGGCATTTATCCAATTGCGGTTGAATGCGTTGCAATGCAGGCAAACTACGTGGATCTTTACCATTCATTGCCAAACTTTGAATTGCCCAGAATTCACCAAGCTTCAAATTGTTCGCTTGCACACCGATGGTACAACCACAAACTTTTTGAGCGCTTTTTGCATCTGTAATCTTTGCTGCAGTCGCTTCGCTGGTACACTTTTCAACCATAATGGTTTGGATGCTAACTGGCGCTGCTTCTTTTGTCGGTGCAGCCTTTTTTGGCGCAGCTTGAACAGAAGTCATCACGAGTCCTGTCAACAGAACACTCATCGCAACCTTTGCTGTTTGTAACATAGTCTTTTCCATAACTGTTTTTTTCGAAAATAGAGTATTCATAAATAACCTAAAAAATGAATGATTCAACGCG
>JANYEL010000166.1 GCA_025363155.1 Moraxellaceae bacterium | reverse complement strand
ACTTCCTTATAATTCGCGGTCTGTTTTGAGAGCCCCGTAAACTCTCTTAAACAACTTTTATATAGGCATACATGCAATGAAAACTATCAGCGCAAAGCCAGAAAACGTCACACGCGAGTGGTTTGTCGTCGACGCAAATGGCAAAACTCTTGGTCGCATCGCGACTGAAATCGCAAGTCGTTTGCGCGGCAAGCACAAACCTAGCTATACCCCGCACGTTGACACTGGTGATTACATCATCGTTATCAACGCGGAAAAAGTCGTTGTCACAGGCAAAAAAGCCCAAGACAAAATGTACTATCGCCACAGTGAATTCCCAGGCGGCCTGAAAACAACTAACTTTACTAAGTTAATTGCACACAAGCCTACTGACGTATTGCATCGTGCGATCAAAGGTATGCTACCAAAAGGTCCTCTTGGCTTTGCCATGATCACCAAATTGAAGCTATATGCTGGTGCAACTCATCCGCATGAAGCACAACAACCACAAGTTCTGGAACTGTAAGCCATGACGACACAACGTAATTACGGCACTGGTCGCCGCAAGACCGCTACCGCTCGTGTGTTCCTGGCTCCAGGTTCAGGCGCGATGATCATCAACAACAAAACGCTTGATCAGTATTTTGCACGTGAAACTTCACGCATGATCGTTCGTCAACCACTAGAATTGGTTGATGGCCTCGCAAAATACGACATTTTTATCACCGTTAAAGGCGGCGGTATGAGTGGCCAAGCTGGTGCGATTCGTCACGGTATTACACGTGCACTTTACGCATCTGACGAAACATTGAAATCAGCATTGCGTCAAGCTGGCTTCGTGACTCGTGATGCTCGTGAAGTTGAACGTAAGAAAATTGGTCTACGCAAAGCGCGTAAACGCCCACAATACTCAAAACGTTAATCTCAAAACGTTTTTGTATGTGTACAAAACCCCGACTCTGTTCGGGGTTTTGTTATTTTGGATTATTAAAAGCTCCCCCCCCCCCAAACATCCCATATAAACTTTGCGAGTTCCCTTCATACAATATAAACACAATGAAAAATATCTATTTATTTTGTTCTTTTATACAATTTCTCCATGATTAGAAATCTGAAATGGCTTACATCACACACCCAATTCACACTACAGAATTTATAAAACTATGAGCAACAATTTACTTAAAAACAAAAAGGTCGCCATCATCGGTGCAGGACCTGTTGGCCTAACAATGGCAAGATTACTTCAGCAAAAAGGAGTTAATGTCACCGTCTATGAAAGAGATAAAGATGCACAAACCAGAATATGGGGCGGTACACTGGATTTACATAAAGGTTCAGGACAAGATGTGCTGAACCAAGCAGGATTATTAGAAAGTTATTATGCGACCGCATTACCTATGGGAAGAACCATCGCTGATGAACAAGGAAATATCTTATTTTCACAAAAGCTGACTCCCGAACAAGAACATGATAATCCTGAAATTAACAGAAATGATTTAAGAAAAATCTTATTGGAAAGCTTAGCAAGCGATACGGTAATCTGGGATAGAAAACTTGTAGGGCTTGAAGCGCATGATGGCAAATGGATACTCAATTTTGAACATCAACTGAGTACAAATGCTGATCTTGTGATTGGTGCAAATGGTGGAATGTCTACGGTCAGAAAATATGTAAACGATGACGAAATAGAATGCACTGGGAGTTTTATGCTTTTGGGTGATGTTTCTCAACCTGAAATTACATGCCCAGAATTCTACCAACTTTGTGGTGACAACCGACTAATGGTTGCAAATGACGGTCATTTATTGGTGGCAAACCCTAAAAATAACGGCGCATTGACTTACGGCATCATCTTTAAAATGCCCCAAGAATGGAATGATGGACATGAATTAAACTGTCAAGATAACGACAATGTTATTCAGTTCCTTTCGACCAGATTTTCTCATTGGCATGAGTGTTATCAACAGCTATTCCAGTCGACCTCATTCTTTGTTGGATTACAAACCAAAAAAATCCCCTTGCAACACATTTGGAAAGTTGATCGCCCATTACCAATCACACTGATTGGCGATGCAGCACATTTAATGCCGCCCTTTGCAGGTCAAGGGGTAAATATTGGGCTGGTAGACGCATTAATCTTGTCCGAAAGTCTGACTACTGCAAAATATGAAACGCTTGAAGCCGCTCTTTATGCCTATGAAAAGCAGATGATGATCTATGCAGCAGAAGCGCAATTTGAATCCAGTCAAAATGAGAGAGAAATGCATAACAGTGATTTTTCTTTTTTAAATTTTTTCGATTAGGGCATACTAACCATTCACATGAAAAGTGATAACAAGTGCGACCGATAACGATGTTTAATTCATGAAATCCAAAGGAAACATTCAATGAGCAACGCGAATGATAAAGACGTCATCAATATCAATCGCCGCCGCATGTTGATTAACACCACCTCGGCAATGGGTGCAGTCGGCATCGTGGGTGCAATCACGCCATTCGTCAAATCGTGCGCACCCAGTGAAAAAGCCAAAGCAGCCAGCAGTCCAATCACGCAAGACATTAGCGCGCTCGAAGCTGAAAAAATGATGGTCGTCGAATGGCAAAGTAAACCGATTTATATCATTCGCCGTACCGATGAAATGCTGAAAAACTTAGCCTTGGGCAATCCAAAATTACGCGATACCCATTCCAACGAATCCAACCAACCCAACTATGCCAAGAACGTATATCGTTCACGCGATCCACATGTATTGGTGATGATTGGCGTCTGCACTCACTTAGGTTGTGCACCAGGCTTTCGCCCAGAAGCAAATACTTCACTTGACTCAAAATGGAGGGGTGGATTTTTATGTCCCTGTCATGGCTCTAAGTATGATTTAGCTGGACGTGTCTTTGACGGCTCCCCTGCACCACTGAATATGGAAATTCCAAAACACAAACTCATTGGCAATACCCTAACTATCGGTGAGGATACCTAATGCGCTTTACTCACAAATTAAGACAATGGATTGACGCCCGTTTTCCAGCGACCAAAACCTATGAAAAGCATTTATCCAAATACTACGCGCCAAAGAACTTAAATTTTTGGTATCTGTTCGGCGTGCTGTCGATGTTGGTGTTGTTCAATCAATTGATCACAGGCATCTGGTTGTCCATGATGTACACGCCTAGCATTGAAGGTGCCTTTGCATCGGTCGAAGGCAATATCATGCGCGACGTATCAGCAGGCTGGCTGATTCGAAATCTCCATGCGGTCGGTGCATCCGCATTATTCGTCGTGATTTATCTGCACATGTTTCGCGGTCTACTGTATGGCTCGTATAAAAAACCTCGAGAATTGGTATGGCTAGTCGGCACGGGCTTGTATGTATGTCTCATGGCAGAAGGTTTCTTCGGTTACGTCTTACCTTGGGGCAATATGTCGTATTGGGGGGCGCAAGTCATTCTCAACTTACCTGCGGCTATTCCTCATTTTGGGGATTTGATAGCAACATGGATTCGTGGGGATTTTGTCTTGTCGGGCATTACCTTGAATAGAATGTTTGCCCTGCATGTCATTGCAATTCCATTGTTTTTGGTGTTTTTTGTCTTCATTCATTTAGTCTCTTTGCATCATGTCGGCTCTAACAATCCAGAGGGTATTGAGATCAGAAAACAGATTGATAAAAACGGCATTCCGCTTGATGGGATTCCACTGCATCCGTATTACACGACGCATAATTTAGTCGGCATTGTAGTGTTCTTAATTATTTTCTTTAGCTTCGTATTTTTCTATCCAGATGGCGGTGGCTATATTTTAGAACCAGCAAATTACGAACCAGCCAATCCATTAAAAACACCTTCTCACATTGAGCCCGTTTGGTATTTCACGCCGTTTTATGCAATTTTATTAGCCATTCCGAGCAAGCTAGGTGGCGTGATTGCTCTCATTAGCTCAGTTGCGATTTTCTTTGCATTACCTTGGCTAGATAAATCCCCAGTCAAGTCGATGCGCTATAAAGGCATCTTATCTAAAATTTGGCTGGCGATTTTTGTGATTAGTATTTTGGCACTAGGTGTGATTGGCGCAACCCAACTCGATCATGCGTTATTGCCCTATCTCAGCAATCAACGTCTTGCGCAGGTCATGACGTTTTTCTATTTTCTCTATTTCCTGCTCATGCCTTTTTACACAGCGATTGAAGATTTCAAAGTACCGCCCAATCGCGTAACACGAGGTCATCGATCATGACTTCATTCGCAAAATACTTATGCGCATTGTTTTTTTTATTCAGCGGATTAGCAATCAATTCCGCCTACGCAGCCGAAATTCAATGCGGAAAAACTCTTGCGCCGAATGCATTACCTTCGCCTAAAAACCAATATGGCGAATATGAATGCCGCAAAGCACCTATTGATATCACAGATAAAGCATCACTACGACGTGGCGCAGAACTTTTCATGAATCAATGCGCGAGTTGTCATGCGCTCAAATACATGCGTTATGAAAGAATGGCGAAAGACTTATCCATTCCACCTGAGCAAATGAAACGATTTCTACAGCTTAGCAATGCGAAGATAAACGATGACATAAGCGCAAGAATTGCACCTGATCTACAGCTCAAAATGTTTGGCACAATGCCTCCCGACCTCACATTAACGGCTCGCAAGCGTAGTCCTGATTGGATATACACTTATCTGTTAAGTTTTTATCCTGATTCGACGCGACCATTTAGTGTGAATAATGCTGTACTCCCTGATACGGCAATGCCAAACGTTTTGGACTCACTCCACCAACAAGTCGGTGATCAAGCCTTTAAAGCGCAAGTTGGCGACATCGTTAATTTCCTCAACTACGCCGCCGAACCACATCAACATGAACGAAAAATTTACGGCATCTTCGTGATTCTATTTTTATTAATCTTCTTGATTCCTGTGTATTTACTGCATAGGGAATATTGGAAAGACGTTAAATAGCGAATAAACCTTGTTCATTTTGATTCTGGTATAAATGAACAGTTAAAATCACGCCTAATTGATTCAAACTGCTTTATACTTTTCGACTTGCTAAAAATTAGACGCGTTCATGCCGATTACCGCCCCAACTAAAGCTACGCCGACAAAATCGCTGCTGAATTTACCGTTGCAAAACGGCTTATTTCTCTATGCACATCCCGATGCACATCACAGTCATCGCGTTCGCTTGGCTTTGGCTGAAAAAGAAATTGATTACACGCTGATCTTAGTTGATCCTGATGATCGTCCAGAAGATTTGGCGGCTTTAAATCCCTATAACACGTTGCCAACCTTGGTCGAACGTGAACTGCGACTGTTTGAAAGCCGAATTATCCTAGAATATCTCGACGACCGTTATCGTCAAACCCGCTTACACCCAGATGCCCCTGCCGCTCGCGCTTTAGTCAAACAATATGCATGGCGTATTGAACGTGATTGGCTCGCTGCTGCAGATATTCTACTGACTGACTCCACGACGTTAGATCCTAAAAAAGCCGCGCAGGCACGAAAGGCACTGACCGACTCATTGATCAGCTTATCGCCATTGTTCGGTCATCAGCCGTATTTTCTCAGTGATACGTTTGGGCTGTGCGACTGTCTGCTTGCGCCAGTGCTGTGGCGTTTACCGCAAATGAATATTCAGCTGCCATCTAATTTAGCTAAACCTCTGCTAACATACTGTCAGCGTTTATTTGAACGTCCTGCCTTCATCAAGTCTTTGACTGCACAAGAGCGCGCTAGAAACCGCGATTAACGCAGCAAAGATCAAAACATTAACGCGAAATATGCTGTAAAAATGAACTTGCGAGCACCATCATGAACACACCAACGACCACAAACATTACCCCGACGCGCCCTTATTTGGTTCGTGCGATCTATGAATGGATCAATGACAATCTGCTCACGCCTTACCTCTTGATCAACGCCGAAGAAAAAGGTGTATTCGTGCCGCAGCAATATATTAAAGACGGTCAAATCGTACTCAATATTGCACCTCATGCAGTGAATCAACTGATCATGGATAATGATGCAGTTGGGTTTAGTGCGCGATTTGGTGGTGTGCCACAACAAGTTTATGTGCCGATGCGTGCCATCATGGGCTTATATGCACGTGAAAATGGACAAGGATTATTCTTTGATGCCAGTGAGTATCCAGCTGAATCACAAGAAGAAACACCAGTAATCAAACAGCCAGAAGACACCCCAACTCCTGCTAAAAAACCGAGCTTACGTTTATTAGATTAATGCATTAGCTTAGCCTAATGATTACCTTGTGTTTACAACTAAGCTCTTGATAGATTTAAAAACAAGATTAATGTGTATTTACGTTCACGCGTAGTGAATATGTAATTAACACCTGTTACTTTTAGTTCAATTTGTTCGTAATCGTATGTGCTGGATATTTGCAGCTAATAGCACTGAATAAAGCATTGATGTATATGATTTCTTCTTTGGATCTTGTTTTACATCATATTGTTAATATGGATTTATTCTAAAACCACACATAATTCTCCACGACATGAGAGAGGCTCTACAAATGACATTATCCTTATTACAACATCTTCGCGAAACTCAGGGTGCAGCACTCGTTGGCGAAGTGACTGAACGCTATGGTCTTAGTGTTGAAAAAGCGACTGGCTTTATTAATGCAGCGTTGGCCTTGGTTGTGGGTCGTCTGGTTAACATTAACCAAACTCAAGGTACCTCAGCGGTCCTTGATATTCTAGACAAACACGACACCTCAGAACTGTGGAAAAATACCGATTTCTCAGGCGCGCTTAAGGAGCTTTCAGCGCTCGGCGGCACTGATGAAACAACTAATTTACAAGCCTTGAATTTGATCGGAGAACGCAGCCTCGCGGCTGTTCACAGCCTTGAACAAACAGCAAGTTTAGGCAAAGAAGGCATCAACGAACTGCTTGAAGGTCAGCCAGAGCACCTACAAGGTCATTTCCCAGATTGGATTTATGCAGCGGCTGGATTACCAGCACTGATCGGTCTCGGTGTATTTAATACCGTGAAAGAAAGTGTTGCGAGCCTCGGTAGCATCTTAAAACAAGCTGGTGAAGTCATTGCGGAAACCGCTTCAGAAGTTGCTCATAAGGCATCTGATGTGACTTCATCTGCACTTGATTCTGCGTCAGATGTTGCTTCGACAGTCGCAGACAAAACCTCTGATGCAGCTGCCGCAGTTGCCGATACAGCATCAGAAATTGCCAGCAAAACCTCTGCCGCCACTGTAGCTGCCGTCACGGCAACAACTGCAGCTGCATCTAGTGCAGTTCATGCTGCCAGTGATGCACTACATAAAACAGCACACGTTGCTTCAGATACCGCATCACGCGCGACTACGGCTGCAAGTCATGTGGTCAAAGAACCTACTTCATTCTTCCTGCGTGCACTACCGTGGTTGGGATTGGCTGTACTGCTGTTACTGGGATTACTATTCTGGAAAGGTTGCCAAACTGAAACTGTACCCGTGATTGCATCGACCACCACGACAACGACGACAACCGTTGCAAGCCCAGAAACTTTGACATTGAACACAGGCGCAAATGGCGAATTGCTAAATTGCTCTGGTGTCGTGGGTAATGCTGATCTGCTGGCTAATTTTACTGATGCGATTAAAGCTCAGTTTGGCCCAGCAGCAACTTGCGATATTAAAGTTGATGCACATGTTGCGACTTCTTTTGGTGGTTTAGCAGGTCTAAGCGAATCTCTAGGTGCGATCAAATCATCACCAAACACTAGCTTTGCACTCAGTGGCGATACTGTGACCATCAACGCGGCGAACTCCTCAGAAAACAGTAAACTCGCTGAACGTTTAAAAACACTATTCGGCACTGGCGTGACTGTCGTAACCCCTATTCCAGCGGATCCGACAGAAGCAGCAGCACAAGAGCTTGCGAATATCAATCCAAATGCAGTGAAAGCCGAAGATGTGATTCATGCGCTGAATCTGCAAGTGATTAACTTTGCGACCAGCTCAAGCGAAATCCCTACAGAAAATAAAGCTGTTTTGGACAAAGCCGCAACGTTGATTAAAGCCATTCCGACGTTGAAACTAAACATCACAGGTCATACTGACTCAACTGGCAATCCAAAAACTAACCTTGCACTGTCTGCAAGTCGTGCTAAAGCAGTGGCTGCATACCTCGTTAGCCAAGGCGTTACTTCCGCTTCATTAACGGCTAAAGGTTTAGGCTCGAGCCAACCAATCGCAGACAATACTACGGAAGAAGGCAAACACAAGAACCGTCGTATTGCGTTTGCAATCGAAGGTGCTGCAGCTTCTTAAGTCATCGTGATATGAAAAAAAGGACTGCAATTGCAGTCCTTTTTTTATTCAATTTAAAAGATCAATCAAACCACTTCAACTTGTCTCTAAGTTTCACCACTTCACCAATAATAGTCAAAGTCGGCGCAACTACTTTTTGCTCATCAATTAAATCAGCAATAGTTTCTATCGTACCGACCACCACATGCTGATCTGGCGTCGTACCTTTACTGATCAAAGCAATCGGCATATCCCCACGCAAACCATGAGCGATCAATTCTTTACATGTATTGCGCAGTCCAACCAAGCCCATGTAAAGCACCAAAGTCTGATTTTCATAAATCAGCTCTGACCATGGCAATGCAGATGAACCTTCTTTTAAATGGCCCGTCAAAAAACGCACACTTTGCGCATAATCACGATGTGTCAGTGGAATACCAGCATAAGCACTACATCCAGATGCCGCCGTAATCCCCGGCACAACTTGGAACGCTACATCAGCCGCTACCAACTCTTCAATCTCTTCACCGCCCCGACCAAAGATAAACGGATCACCGCCTTTTAGGCGACAAACGCGCTTGCCTTCTTTGGCCAGACGAACGAGTAACTGATTAATATTCTCTTGAGGAACCGCATGGTTTGCACGCGCTTTGCCAACATAAATGCGTTCAGCATCACGACGAACCAATGACAAAATTGGCGCAGATACCAAACGGTCGTAAACGACGACATCCGCTTGTTGCATCAGACGCAGTGCTTTAAAGGTTAATAAATCAGGATCACCAGGACCCGCACCGACTAAATAAACTTCGCCTCTCGACGATGAGTCAGCTAGCCAATCAGCCAAAGCTTGTGGCATTGCAGCATCAGCCGCATCGCGCTGACCATTGAGCACTTGCTCACCGATTTGACCCGCATACAGGTTTTCCCAGAAGATTCGACGCTCATCAGGGTTCACAATCGCTGCTTTGATTTCTGGACGCCAATCACCAGAGAACTTGGCTAAATCACCAAACTTTGCAGGAACTAAAGATTCAATTTTTGTGCGTAATTGACGTGCAAGGACAGGAGATTTGCCGCCACTTGATATGGAAATTAATAGCGGTGAACGATCCACAATCGCGGGCACGATAAAACGACAATGCGGTGGATCATCGACAGAATTGACCAAAATTCGATTTGCTTCGCAATCATGGAAAACACGTTGATTGACCGCAGGATCATCAGTCGCGGCAATCACTAAACGATACTGTTGCAAGTCAAAATTGGATGAGTAGTGTTCCAAATAAACACTTCCACCACTCTCTTTAACCATGCTTTCTAATTCAGGTAAAACCTCAACCGCAAGCACATCAAGTTGCGCACCCGCCTGCACCAATAGCTCAGCCTTACGCCGCGCAATCTTTCCACCGCCCACAATCAAACACAGTTGATTGGTTAATTTAAGCGCAATTGGCAGTACATCCACGATATTCCCCTATACATCTAACACTTACAAATAAGGAGGCATTTCGCCTCCTCGTTATTCTCTGATTCATAAACCATTCGGCATGACTAAATCATCTGCCGAATGGTTTAACAATGCAATTATTTAATGGACTCAAGTCCGCGTAAATAAGGACGCAGTGCCACTGGAATCGCAATCGAACCATCCGCTTGTTGATGATTTTCCATCAATGCCAACAAAGTACGACCGACCGCTAAACCTGAACCATTTAAGGTATGGACAAATTCGGTTTTCTTATCCGCTTTAAAACGTGCTTTCATACGACGTGCTTGGAAATCACCAAACATGGAACAGCTTGAAATTTCACGATAAGTATCTTGGCTCGGCAACCAGACTTCTAAATCGTAAGTCTTGGCTGCGGAAAAGCCCATATCGCCACCACAGAGCAGCACCTTGCGATACGGCAATTCTAACGCCTGCAAAATCGCTTCCGCATGACCCGTTAAAACTTCCAATGCTTGCGCTGATTCTTCAGGTTTAACGATTTGGACGATTTCAACTTTTTCAAACTGATGCTGACGAATCAAACCACGTGTATCGCGACCATACGAACCCGCTTCACTACGGAAACACGGTGTATGCGCTACAAATTTCAGCGGTAATGTCTTCTCATCAATGATTTCATCCCGAACCAAATTGGTGACTGGCACTTCTGCAGTTGGAATCAAATAATAAGTTTTCTCGCCTTCCAGCTTAAACAAATCTTCTTCAAACTTAGGGAGTTGCCCTGTGCCTTTTAAGCTTTCAGCATTCACCAAAAGTGGTACGTAAACTTCGGTATACCCATGCTGTTCAGTATGGAAATCAACCATGAACTGCGCCAACGCACGTTGCAAACGCGCCAAAGGTCCTTTCAACACACTGAAACGTGAACCCGTAATTTCTGTCGCTTTGGCAAAGTTCAAACCACCCATGCTTTCGCCGATATCGGTATGATCTTTAATTGGGAAATCAAAACTACGCGGTGTTCCCCACTTCAGTACTTCCACATTGTCTTTTTCATCCGCGCCAATCGGCACAGATTCGTCAGGCATGTTCGGAATGCTCATTGCATGCGTTTCAATTTCGGCTTGCAGTGCATCGAACTCCGCTTCAACGCGCTTTACTTCTTCACCGACCGCTTGCATACGTGCCATTAATTCACTGGCATCGCCGCCAGTTTTTTTGATCTGACCGACTTGCTTTGCGCCATTATTACGCTCGGCCTGCAACGTTTCAGTCCGACCTTGCAGATCTTTACGACGTGCTTCAAGCCCCGCCCAAAGTGCAGCGTCCAACTGTAAGCCGCCACGTTTTGCGAGGGCTGCATTAATCAAATCAAGTTGGGCGCGAAGTAGTTTAGGGTCTAGCATTTTTTGTCCGTAATTGTGCCAATGGCTTTGAAATAGGTGAATAAACGAATAGCAGATAGTGTAAGGGGTTTGGGTCTGGATGGGTAGAGATTAGGTCAGGTTAAAAGCAACGCAGACCATCACTAAATACACCATGATCAGTAATATGTTGATTATACACTGCGATAGCATCTTGATTTTCTATTAACCAAGACTCTTTTGAGAGTGAAATCATAATCGCATGATGCTCATTTTCAATAACATCAAAATCGTTACGAATACTTTCCTGACTCTTTACTTGAATAAGTTCTTTTTTAAGTACCATGTTATGCACTCAAATTTAAAACTATATTGTAGGGGCAACCTTTGGTTGTCCTTTTCAAACGTCGTACTGGCATCTGAAAAGGGCGACCACAGGATCGCCCCTACATTACATCACCAGTCCTAAAAACCGATTAACTACCCGAACCCGAACTGCGGCGACGTTGTCCTGCATGATTCGCATGACCAGAATGTGGCGAAGGTTTAGGCTTCTGACCTGCTGGCTTAGCTGCGCCACCTAAATTACTGCGTGGATTACGCGGTGGACGTGCAACTTGTGGCTTACGTAGCGGCTCGGCTCTGATTTTTGGATCAACTTCAAAACCTTTAATCACGCGCTGTTCAAGTTTACGCTTCATCAGCTTTTCAATATTCGACAGCAAACCAAGTTCATCAATACACACCAGCGAACACGCCTCGCCTTCTGAACCCGCACGTCCTGTACGACCAATACGATGCACGTAATCTTCTGGCGTATTCGGCAATTCATAATTCACCACATGCGGCAATTGATCAATATCAATCCCACGCGCAGCAATATCGGTTGCAACCAAGACACGTAAGCGACCTGCTTTAAACTCGCTCAACGCACGTTCACGCGCGGCTTGGCTCTTATTACCATGAATCGCCATCGCTGAAATGCCTGCGTTATCCAGCTGCTCCGCCAACCGATTTGAACCATGTTTGGTGCGCGCAAATACCAGCACTTGTTCCCAACGATTAGTGGTGATTAAATGTTCAAGCAGTGCGCGTTTCTTTTCACGGTCAACAGGATGGACGACTTGACTCACCAATTCCGCTGGCGCATTTTGTTTTGCGACTTCGATGTAGACAGGATCATTCAAAATGCCTGCTGCAAGCGTTTTGATCTCTTGCGAGAATGTTGCTGAGAACAAGAGGTTCTGACGGACTTTAGGCAATAACGGCAAAATACGACGAATATCACGAATAAAACCCATGTCCAACATACGATCAGCTTCATCAAGCACCAAGGTATCAACACCAGACAAATCAATGGTTTTCTGACCAATATGATCCAGCAAACGACCTGGGGTTGCCACCAAAACATCGACACGACGATTGAGTTTATCTTTTTGCGGATTGATGTTGACCCCACCAAAGATCACCAATGATTTCACATCAAGATGCTGACCGTAGGTACGAACACTTTCTTCAACTTGCGAAGCCAGTTCACGCGTTGGCGTTAAAATCAAAGTACGGATTTTTGCTTTATGATTAACACGTGAAAAATCAACGCGAGACAGCAGCTCGAGAATTGGCAACGTAAAACCAGCAGTTTTACCTGTACCTGTTTGCGCTGCGGCGAGTAAATCACGGCCAGCGATGACAGCAGGAATCGCTTCAACTTGAATCGGTGTTGGCGAGGTATAGCCTTGTGATTCTAGCGCACGGACAATCTTCGGTGATAAACCGAGCTGTGCAAAAGTCACAGTCGTCGGGTTAGACGATTGTTTTTGTAACGAATCTGGGGTTTGTTCTGACGTTTTTGCAGAAACAGTATTTACCACTAAAGACATAGGATGCTCATCAATCAAGGCGTGATTGCACGACACATCGAAGCGCGTGTAATGCAATGTAAACGTCATTATAACAGCTTCGGCAAAGTCACGTATCGTGGCTTTTAAATGTACAATACTAATTCGACAAGTGTTACTGTTAACAAAGTCATTTTGTACTGTAATAACAAACCATTAAAATAATTTATTACTGAGTTTCATTTATACTGAACTTAATCAATAAAAGGTATTCGCTGTGAGCTTGCTCAATAATTTTTTGGTCATTGGTATTCTAGTCGCATGTAGTGCGTTCTTATCCATGTCAGAAATTTCCATCGCTGCCGCGCGCAAAATCAAACTGCAAATGCTGCTCGCCGAAGGCAAACAAGACGCGCAAAAAGTCCTCACGATTCAAGACCAAGCGGGCAAATTCTTTGCTGCCGCGCAAATTGGCTTAAATGCAGTGGCGATTCTAGGCGGGATATTGGGTCAAGCGGCCTTCACGCCTTATATTCAATATTTCATCAGTCGCTTCTACAACGGTGACATGCTCGGCACGATTAGCTTTGTGTTGTCCTTTATTTTTGTGACATCATTATTCATCCTCTTCGCTGATCTGATGCCAAAACGCATTGCGATGACTGCGCCTGAACAAGTGTCGATTCGACTCGTCAGACCCTTATTACTGTTCATTAAAATATGTACACCGCTGATTTTCCTCATTAATGGTGCGGCCAACTCACTGTTTAAACTATTTAATATTTCAACCGTCCGCAACGATGCAATCACCTATGACGACATTTACGCCATGGTCGATGCAGGCGCACAAACTGGTGCGATTCATAAACAAGAATTTCATTTGATTGAGAATGTATTTGAACTGGAATCACGCACAGTTCCGTCGTCGATGACATCGCGCGAAAGCATTATTTATTTCACATTAAAAGAAAGCAGCGACAGCCTAAAGCAAAAAATCGCCGCACATCCACATTCCAAATTCCTTGTTTGTGATCAAACGATTGATACCGTTGTCGGGTATGTCGACACCAAAGATATTTTGCTTCGAATGATTACCAACCAGCCACTCGCGCAAATTTACGAATCGAATATTCGTAGTGTGTTGATGATTCCTGACTCTCTGACATTGTCTGAACTGTTAGCACGCTTTAAAGCAACGCGTGAAGACTTCGCAGCGGTGATTAACGAATATGCTTTGGTAGTCGGCGTGATTACACTGAACGATATTATGAGCACTGTGATGGGTGACTTGGTCAGTCAAAGCCAAGAAGAACAAGTGATGCAGCGCGATGAAAACTCATGGCTCGTCGATGGCGCAACGCCAATTGGTGATGTGAAACATGCGCTTGGGCTAGAGTATCTACCTGATGAAGAAAACTACGAAACCATTGCGGGTTTTATCATGTATATGCTTCGCAAGATTCCAAAACGCACGGATTATGTCGAATTTGCAGGCTTCAAATTTGAAGTCGTCGATATTGATCATTATAAAATTGACCAACTCTTAGTTACACGTATAATTGCCCAAACTCCTCCAAATAGTTAATGACAAAACTGGTTGAATATCAAAATTTGTCTTAACAAAAACAGAACCTTTCAAGGACGATTAAAAGATGAAATGCGTATTTATCACGGGCGCGGGCGCGGGAATTGGTCAAGAAACTGCACGTCTTTTTGCAAAAAAAGGCTGGTTTGTCGGTCTGTATGATCGTGATGAAGATGCAGTTAAACGTCTTGCAGAAGAGATCGGTAATAAACAATCCATTTATGGCAAACTTGATGTGACTGATGTCGATCAATGGAAAAAATCATTGGCGGCATTCTTCAACAAAACATCTCAGCTTGATTTACTCATTAATAATGCGGGAATTTTGCATTCTGGTGCATTTGAAAACATCACGATTCAACAGCATCAGCAACTGATTAACATCAACGTACAAGGCGTCATCAACGGCTGTCACAGCGCATTCCCATACTTACAAACCACACCACATTCTCGCGTGATTAACTTATCCTCCGCGTCTGCGATCTATGGTCAACCCGACATCTCAACCTATTCAGCCAGCAAATTTGCAATTCGCGGACTGACCGAAGCGCTGGACAACGAATGGAAAGTTCAAGGCATTCGTGTATTAGACATCATGCCTTTGTTTGTAAAAACAGCAATGGTGACAGATATGAAAGCTGCAAGTTTCCGCAAAATGGGCGCAAAACTCACACCAAATGATGTCGCAAAAACAATCTTCCAAGTTGCCAAAGATAAATCCCCAGCGACACATACACCCGTTGGTTTATCGACTCGCCTACTCTATACGATTTCAGGTTTCGCGCCAGATCGTTTCAATCATTGGTTAAATGGGTTGATTAGTAAGTAAGAGAAGCAAAAGCAAAATCTCTCCCATGAGAAGCGCTGCTTCGCAAGACGAAGTACCCTTTGCAAAGGGAGGAGTTTTTTTATGTTTTTTACGAAGTCAAAAAGTTCCCTCCTTAGAAAAAGGAGGGTTAGGGAGGATTTTCTTTTCCTTACTGATCAATCACATCCACACCCTTCGGCGGCACAAACTCAAACTGACTATTGGCAATCACTGGATTGAGTTTAGCCTCAGTAAAATTCACAGTCGTCTGTTGACCCAACGAATCCGACAACACCATTTGCGATGGAATATTATTTTCAAAACGAATGGCTAAGCTCTCAAACACACCATCTTTCGCACGTGGATACAATACGAAATAAGGCACGGCATTATTTGGCTGAGTGACTTTATACGACTTCATCATCTGCGCAGCATTGCCTGATAAGAGTAGTGCTGGTGTATTACTCATTTGCTCATCTAGCGTTTGACGCGTGGCCTGCTGCAAATCAGGATCGTAAATCCAAACAGTCTTACCACTGGTCACAATCAATTGCTTCATCGGACTGGTCGTTTCCCAACGGAACAAACCTTGGCGTTTCACCTGCATCACACCGCTAAAAGTCTGACCCAAATGGGTTGATTCCAAGCCCAGTTTTTTCTTTGCAGGTAATGCTTTGGTGGGTGCGGTCGCTTTCGTGGTCTGATTAAAATTGGCTTGCAGGCTACTAAGTTTGCTGAGTAAACCGTTTAAGTTTTTGGTTGCTTGCGCTGGCGTAGCCGCCACTTGCGTAGTCATTTGTGCCGCAGATGCAACGGATGTGACCATAGGCAATGCCAAAACAATTGAAATAGCCAACACACTTAACGAACGACTCATATTCTTCCCCAATTTAAACCTGTGAATTCAATCATCTTTACTAATAGTGCTATTTTGCCGTGAGTTTACTTTGTAATCCACAATCGTTTTGTGTGAATTACAGCGCATTCGATGATATTCACACAAAACTATGGTGAATTAAGGAGATAAAAAAAGCACCTTAGTTGATTAATGTGCTTTTTTAACTGACATAGCTCATTGAGCTTGTCGAAATGTGCGGTATCTGCCTAAACACTCACTTCGACAGGCTCAGTGATCTTTATGTTGGCAATTATTTCTTCGCTTTCATATCAATGATTTTACAAACCAATTTCAGTTTAAGCTGCATACGTTTATTCACTTTTACCGCAACAAAATAATCTGCACAGTTAAAATCTTCATCGTAATAAGCTTCTTTAGAAAAAGTCGCGCCTGCGTTTTTGTATTTCTTGATTAATGAAGGTACATCTTTTTTGCGATATTTCAGCAGCACTTCTTTCTCTACTTCTTTCTCTTTATGTCCCTCAAAGAAGTTTGCATCATCACTATACGTGGTCAAATAATCCTTAATGTCGAAGGCTTTTAAGCTCACGATTTTTTTACTCTTGGCTTTTTCTTGGATATAACCTTGAGTCGCAATGATTTTTTCGCTCTTAATGCCGAGATTCACACTAACCGTACCAATCAGGTATTTGGCATCCAACTCTCTTACGATTAAAGGCACCATGCCCATCCACAGCACTGACAACGCCTTGCCGCCACGATATGCTTCATCAACGCAAGTACGCCCAATCTCATAGACCTGATCTTTACCTTTCAGGTAGTCAGTCAGATCAAACTCTGATTCTGAGTAATAGCTGCCTAATTTTTCTTTGGCTTTTGGTGTGACAACACGGGTGCATGCTGCGATTTCATTGGTTTTTGTGTCGCGAACCACGACGTGAATGCTGTATTCGTCAAAGCGATCAACGTCTATGCCTTGATCAAAGTAAATACCATACGCAGAACCAAATACACGTGCGCGAAAGCGTTGAACTTCTGCGATTGTTTTGGCATCGCTGACCACTTCGCACTTCAGTGCGGGGACTTTTTTAGGTGGCTTTTGTTTAAAGCTTTTGAGTACGCCCTTCGGCATAAAACGTAAAACTGGACCAGTGCGTAATATGGTGGCCTGCATATTTAATACTCGATGTGTAGACTATTATTTGTACTTCATCGTAGCGAGCAAATATGACAGTTTTAAGAAGGTTGTTTACCGATTATATTAAGTATTTGTAGTTAAATATTATATTTATGATTAACAACGTGAATAATGATTCATATTTACCTAAATATTCTCATTTTGAGGATCAATTTTCAATAAAAAATCCGCCAAAAGACGGATTTTTTAACTTTTCAAATATTACGCGCCTATTGCACCCAATAATTTAGAACGTTTCGCTTTGACTTTAGGATCTTTATTATCAAATCTCAATATCCCGTTTTCAAACGAACTCTTGCGCAAATGCACGCGATCAGCCAGATAGTTATTCATGACCAGCCACGGTGCTTTTGAACCTTGACGCGGCAGAGTACTTGCAGCACGTGCGATGTAACCTGCATGAATACTACCCATGACGGTATCTTTGGTTTTGCAGCCTTCATGATCTTGTGCAAGTACGGTTTGATAACCTTTCTTGTCCATGAAATTCAGCAAACGGCAAACATATTCAGCAGCAATATCGACCTTGAGCGTCCATGATGCATTGGTGTAACCCACAATCAGTGCGGCATTCGGCACATTCTCAACCAAGATACTCTCGTACATCAGGTTATCATTCGGATTGAATTTCTTACCATCCACTTCCAGCTCAGTACCACCAAGCATTTGCACGTTCAGACCAGTCGCTGAAACGATAATATCGGCTAGCAACACTTTGCCAGATTTAAGAATAATGCCATCTTCAGTGAAACACTCGATATGATCGGTCTCAATACTCGCCTTCCCTTGTTTCAGCGCTTTGAACAAATCACCATCAGGCACAACGCACAAACGCTCATCCCAAGGATTGTAGTTCGGCGTGAAATGACGCATATCAATGTTTTTACCGACTTGATGCTTCACCGCAGAGAGCAATAGCTTACGCATCACTTTAGGTTGTGCAAGTGACATTTCATAAATGGCTTTTTGTAGTCCAATATTGCGACCACGGGTAATCTTATAAGCCAACGCACCTGGCATGACTTTCTTAAGTTTATCGTAGACAAAATCAACAGAAGGCACTGACGCAATATAAGTCGGTGAGCGCTGTAACATGGTCACATGACCTGCTTTATCCGCCATGGATGGCACGAGCGTAATCGCTGTCGCACCACTACCAATAATCACTACACGCTTACCGCTGTAATCCAACCCTTCTGGCCAATGCTGCGGATGAATAATCTGACCTTTGAATTTATCTTGTTCTGGAAATTCTGGGCTATAACCTTTGTCGTAATTGTAATAACCAGTACAACCGAGTAAGAAGTTCGCAGTCCACTCTTCAGCTTGTTTGGTCGCGCCGTTATAGACGGTCAATGTCCACAATTTCTGTTTTGATGACCAAGATGCTTTCTTAACGTGACGTTGGTAATTAATATGTTTTGGGATGTCATTTTCTGTTGCGGTATCGTTCAAATAACCGCGAATCGCTGCGCCATCGGCAAGTACCTTGGATTCAGTCCACGGTCTAAATTGATAGCCAAAAGTAGACATGTCTGAATCTGAGCGAATACCAGGATAACGGAACAGATCCCATGTTCCACCCATGGCTTCACGGCGCTCTAAAATCGCAAAGGTCTTTTTTGGGCAATCGCGTTTTAAATGGCACGCCATGCCAATTCCAGAGATACCCGCACCAACAATTAACACATCAAAATGATTCTGGCTCATATGTTACTCTTATCAATCAGGATGGACTGGCGCTAACATAGCACAAAGTTGACAATAGTCAATGTCAGTTAACCGACAACTCTTGCAATTACACCATTCATTACAATAATTTTATTGATTAATCAGAATCTTAACCACAGATCTTAGTATTTAATTCAATATTCTATAAGAATTCTGATTAAACCCTTTTTGTTCTTCGCCACTTAGCCACATGAATAAACCCACGAAGCCTGATTTATTAGCATACTCCTTTATTGATCACCCATAAAAAAATCCGCCAAACGGTGTATTCTTTAACTGTAATTTTCAGAATTAGTTTGGTTAATCTTAGGAGGAATAATACATTTCGCTTTGCTTAGGGATTGTTCAGAATGATGATCTTCTCAACCGTGAGTGTTGATTTAAAAAAATAAAGTAGGTGATTTCTTAATATGAAATATATGGACAGGTCTGAAATAACAGAAGGAGACATCGTGAGATGTTGTGGGCAGATATGCGAGGTCATTTATGTTGTTAGAGACGGTCATGTCAGACCCGACCTTTTACATGTAAACCCTTATAATAAATCTCCACCGTTTGGTGTTTTTATTCAATTAGATACTTGGATTTTACAACTGCTTGACCCATGTGACTTGATTAAACCTATTACGACACAAAGCCAAAAGCAGCAATGTAAAGAATCGAGGTACAAAAGCCTTAAAAGGAAAGATTTCAACCACGAACTTACTTATTTGACCCATATCGCATATCAATTAAAAGATAACGATCTAGATGCAATTGAAGCTGCTGTAGATTTTTTATGTAGATCTTCCAGAGGAAGGGGAGATAACCGAATGAGGTCAAAACTTGCAATCAGACTTAAGTATGCCACTTTATCCGATGTTCAAATAACAGCTCTGACAGAATCAATATTTAATAAGTTTGAAATAGGAAATATTGATGAGCAATTTATTAATCAACTTAGGTTGTGTTATTACATAAATCCTGACGCTACCAAAGCCAAAGCAACTGAACTGCTAAACAGCCCTAAGGAGTACCTCCAAAGATATGCTAAGAGAGTATTAGCATTCAACAAACCTCTTAAACGAAAAGAATCCGCTATTTAGCGGATTCTTTTACATTCAGATCAGGCAGTGCCTAAAATTATGCAGCAACTACAGGATCAACGATCACGTAGCGACGACCGAATGCACCTTTAACCGCAAAGCGCAGGATGCCATCAGCAGTTGCGAACAAAGTATGGTCACGGCCCATACCAACGTTTGCACCAGCATGGAATTCAGTACCGCGTTGACGCACGATGATGTTACCAGCGATGATCTTTTGACCGCCGTACATTTTTACACCGAGCATCTTAGGATTGGAATCGCGACCGTTGCGGGTTGATCCACCAGCTTTTTTATGTGCCATGAGTTTTAGCTCCTCAAGCGAAAAATAAGTTTAAAAACAAAGGTTAAATGATTCAGGAATCAAAGAATTAAAGCGTGATCGCAGTAATTTTGATTTCTGTGTACCATTGACGATGACCTTGTTCTTTGTGGTAATGCTTACGGCGGCGATGCTTAACAATACGGATCTTGTCATGGCGACCATGGCTCAGGATTTCGTAAGTTACGCTTGCACCAGCAACAGTAGGCGCGCCGATTTGGATGTTATCACCATCCACAACCATCAAAACTTCAGTATCAGTGAAACTTGCGCCAGTCTCTGCTTTCAGCAGTTCAACTTTCAAGTATTCACCAACGATTACACGGTGCTGTTTACCACCGCTTTTAATAACTGCATATGCACTCATAGTACGTACTCGCTTAGACCCGTGTTCGCGGTGCCGACACTAAAATTGTCTCGGGCTTCAAACCTGCGTCACTGGGTTGATTCATACAAATCATTAGACCGCGCATTGTAGAGATTTTGCATAGCCACGACAAGCGATATTTTGCACATTTTATCACCAGCATTCGCCTGAATTTTCACAATGAATCCTACTACTGGTACTTTTTGCATAAAAATTGAATGTATAGACTAGAAGTTCTACGCTAGGGCGGTTAGCATGGACGCGGATTCGCCTAGACTTAGTGAGTTATGCCTAGAAACTTTCTAGAAAAGCTAAGTAAATACTTCCTAGAAAAACTAAGCGCATGTGGAGCCCATTTCATTGCAATTTTCAAAACAAATTGTCGCGAATGGAATCTCAAACCTTGATTTTTAAGATCAATTTGTTTTAAGAGCAGCTTTATAAATGACCGACTTCAATAGCATCTTACTTCCCGTCGCTGATGACTTTACCGCTATGGATCATTTCATCCAAACGGGGATTAACTCTAAAGTACCGCTCGTACTGAGTGTAAGTCGCTATGTCGTTGAAGCGGGCGGCAAACGCATGCGTCCACTCATGTCATTGCTTGCTGCGCGTGCTTGTGGTTTCGCCAATAGTGACAATCCAAAACATATTGATCAACACCTAAAATTCGCGGCAATCATCGAAATGCTGCATACCGCAACCTTAGTTCATGATGATGTGGTCGATGAATCGGGTTTACGCCGTGGTCGTCCAACGGCGAATGCGACCTGGACCAATGCCACAGCGGTGTTGGTCGGCGATTATCTCATTGCGCGCGCGTTTGATTTATTGGTCAAACTTGGTGATTTAGAACTGCTTCATATTATGTCTAGCGGCACATGTGAAATTGCTGAAGGCGAAGTGTTGCAGTTGCAACATCAGCATAATCCAGATTCAACCGAAGCGGATTACCTACAGATCATTTATGGTAAGACCTCTCGCCTATTTATGCTGGCGACCGAAGGCGCTGCCCTACTGACGCATAGCGAACATCTTCGCTTACCATTAAAAGCTTACGGCGAGCATTTTGGTAATGCGTTTCAGATTATTGATGATATTTTGGATTACACCTCGGATGCGGAAACACTCGGTAAAAATATCGGTGATGATCTGGCCGAAGGTAAGCCAACATTACCTTTGATCGCCACAATGCAACGGGTACATATTAAAGACAACGAAATGATTCGCCTCAGCATCCAAACGGGCGGACTCAATGACTTGGACAAAATCGTTGATTTAGTCAAAAACAGTGGCGGCTTGGAATATTGCCAAATGCGTGCCAAGCAAGAAACTGAATTGGCAATTGCTGCACTGAATCCATTGCCTGAATCGATTTATAAGCAAGCGCTGATTAACTTGGCAAAGTTAGCGTTGGATCGTTTGAAATAAGACTTTCTCGGGCTGCATGATTTTTATATAAGCTTGATCAATGAAGCGCCTTAGAACCATCTCAGCGCGCTTAACTCCAAAAAACTGTAACAAAACAATAAGAAACGAACAGATCTATAAAAACATAACAAGATCAACAACTACAAAAACTTAATCGCTTCAAATTCATGCAGTCATTTGATCAATCCGACGTATCACAAACACCCAATCTCAGTTTCGATACAGACATCACAACAAACTTACTCTACTGTGTTTGGAGCAGATGGCCGTCTAAATCACTTGCACAAAGCAATATTCCTTGCCATAAAAAAGTTTGATTCAAAAGGTAAATCAGTTATTTATGCCAAAGCACTTAACGAATATTACAACGACAACAAAACCGAAGGCACCGATAGAAACTCTGGGATTAACGTTATCCGCATGTTTCGACGAAATGGTGTCGCAAATCGATAGCACGACGCCATCGCCTCAGCCATTATTTGATTTAATTGAGCAAATTCGCCCAACGTCCCTCATGAACACAACTGAAGTCGTAGATCGTTTTAGTGGATTAACGACACTATTAGAAGAACGACCTGCCCTTGCAACCATTTTCACCGACTACGTACTGACCTTATTGCGTTTGTACAAGCCCGACCAGTTTTATAGTGATACCGGCATTCTTGCCAATGATGGTTTTTTCACAACACTCAGCCAACGACTCGTCTGGCGTGTCATTCCACCACTACAGTCAGCATATCGCGTAGATACGCTCTTTAATGCAACGTTTAATCAACCCTGTGATGCCGATTGGCTCGATCAGATTCCATTAGATCAATGGCATTGCCTGTCGTATTGTCTATCTACGGCGATACCTGATGTCGAGCTCATGCAATCCACACAACACGAGCTATTGAATGCACTCATGATCTTGTCTTATCGCGTGACTGCGATGGGGTTAGAACGTGAGTTGATGCGTATCGACCCCAGCATTGATGATTTTGAATCGCCTTTTATGGCGCAAAATCGTGAAGTTTTGGCATTTGTCCAAAGTTATCAGCCCTTTTATATTAATGAAACTCAAACGCCTCCGATTCAAGACTCAAATACCGTTCAAGATGAATTTCTTCAAATTCCTGACGAAAGTCCCACTGCCGTCATGATCGAACAATGTCGCGCAATCTTGACAAGGGTACGCAAAAATACGCGGCGTTATGGCGTGAGTATTCGGCTGACCAATTTGATGATTCGGATTGAGCAAAGTTTGGCGCGAATGGAGTTGTTATTTGACTTATTGCTGGGTTTTCAACGCAGTCCATACCTTGAGCTACCGATTTCAACGGATAACGCACCATCGAACGGGCAAAAAAACACGGCCACGATTCCCAGTAATAGCATACAAACCTCCCTGCAAATACTCGCGGGCGATCAAAAAAATCATGGCAGTATTCATCATCTCATTTCGACCAACACCGAACTACTCGCATTACAAGTGACGGAAAATGCGAGTAAAACAGGTGATCACTATGTCGCTGATAATCGACGTGGTTACTTTGCTATGCTACGTTCAGCGATGGGTGCAGGTGCCATTATTGCCGTGATGGCAACGATTAAAGTATTGCTTGGACGATTTGTATTAGCGCCTTTCGTCAAAGCTTTATTGAACAGCATGAATTATTCACTGGGTTTTATGATGATTCATATGCTGCACTTTACTGTGGCAACCAAACAACCTGCGATGACTGCGGCAACAATCGCCGCAACCGTACATGAAGCTGAAAAAAATAACCAAGCGCAAGCCAATCAACTCACAGACCTCGCACAACTCACCGTTAATATCATGCGCACCCAGATCGTTGCGATTATTGGCAATATCTCTATTGCGATGCCCATTGGTGCTTTCATTGCCTATCTTTGGCAGACAGCTCTACATAAGCCGCTACTTTCTGCTGATGACGCACATACGTTATTGCATAACATCAACCCATTCACCTCCCTAGCACTGCCTCATGCCGCTATCGCAGGCGTCTGTTTATTTCTATCAGGTCTGATTGCTGGATATTATGATAATTTATCGGTTTATCATCAGGTTGGCGCACGATTACGCCAACATCCACAGTTAAAAAAACGAATGTCAGCTGAACGACTATTCAAAATGTCGAACTATATTGAGAATAACCTCGGGGCTTTAGCCAGTAATTTTTGGTTTGGGGTGATGCTGGGTAGCATGGGAACGCTGGGTTATATTTTGGGCTTACCGCTTGATATTCGGCACATTGCCTTTGCCTCGGTGAACTTTGCGCAATCTGTTTATACGCTCGGTTCTAATGTGGATCTCACAACCATTATTGTGTCGTTTGTCGGAGTATTATTAATTGGTCTCACTAACTTGCTGGTCAGTTTTTCATTGGCTCTCTTTGTCGCCCTTAAAGCGCGGCGGGTCTCATTCGGTCAATGGTTGTCATTGGGTAAAGTGATTTTGGGACATTTCTTTACCCGACCAACGGACTTCTTTATGCCGCCTGCACATCCTAATATACTGCAGGATGAGCGCGCGCATACTGAGAAACCGCCGTCTTAATTAGAATTATAAAAACAGATCAAATCGGTGCAATTTAGCCATAATAATGAACACCAAACGATACTCATCAATGCCTTAGGGAGTGATGCCTTGAATTCACCAGAAACGGTCGTTGACGCACTCTTTATTGGGACATTACAAACGCTCTCGCCCGAAGGTCAAGGTCAACAAACTGGCATGTATAAGCACAGCATCCCTAATGCGAAGATCAATGATCTGGGCATTATTGGCGATGTGCAAGCCGATAAACGCGTCCATGGCGGCATCGAAAAAGCCCTCCATCAATATGCCCAATCCAGCTACGCCACCATCATTTCGCAATACCCCGAATTAAAAGATATCGCCATTGCGGGCTCGATTGGAGAAAATATCACTGGTCCTAATATGGATGATCGGAATGTCTATATCGGCGATATTTACCAAATCGGTCCTGTTATGGTTCAAGTTTCGCAACCGCGTAGCCCCTGCTGGAAAATCAATCATCGTTTTAATACACCTCAATTGTCCAAGTTTATTGCCGACAATTACATCACGGGTTGGTACTACCGCGTTTTACAGTCAGGTGTAATTAAAGTGGGTGATCCAATCTCGCTGCTAGAACGATTGAATGATAGTCTCAGCATTGCACGTTTCCTTGAAATCGTCACCAGCCAACGACCTAGCTATGAAATGCTGGCCCAAGCTGCAGGGTGTCAGGGCTTAAACGTAGACTGGAAAATTCGTTTAGAACACCGAATGAGTTATTTAAGTAAAAATACACTATTAGCCATTAATAAATAAATTCATTAAATATCAAATATTAAGACAATAAAATGAAACAACAAGAGAAATGTTACTTTTTGAAATTTAATTCAAATTGTCACTTGCGAGAGTCTGTACTAAGTAGTACTCTTTACAAACTATACTGTTCAGTACTCTTTTTGAAACAGCATGCTGCATTCCTGCTGACTTTGTGTTGCAATCTCATCAATTCAACATTAACAAAAACGATAACGGACATTTTCTCATCTAATTTTTCACACTACCGTCTTCAACAGAACGTTATCGTTCTGCATTTATCGATTCAATTATGTATTGGCAAAGTAGTGTTTTACCCGCGCCGACAACCACAAAAGATTAAAGAGGTCGCCATGAAATCGCGTCACACGACACAAAATTCTTCGTTCTATAGCCGCCAAAACAATTGGTCTAAAGTCCTCCTGCTCTCAACCCTATCAGCCAGCATTGCGCTGACTGCGTGCGGCAAAAAAGATGGCGCAGCACCAGGTGCTGGCGGCGCTGCTGGTGCAGGGGCAATGCCTCCTGCTGAAGTGGTGGTGACGGTTGCTGAGCGTCAGCCTGTTTCTCAATATGTCGAACTGGCTGGTCGCACTTCGGCATATCAAGTGTCACCTGTGATTCCACAGGTCGGCGGTATTATCTTAAAGCGCCTATTCCAAGAAGGCAGTACCGTCACAGCAGGTCAAGCACTGTATCAAATTGATCCTGCGACAACGCGTACTGATGTTGATGCCGCACAAGCAGCCGTACAGCGTAACAAGGCTAATCTTGCTGCACTTAAAGTGACTGCAAGTCGCTATAAAGGTTTGATTGCCAGCAATGCGGTGAGCCAACTCGACTACGATAGTGCCTTGCAACAAGTGGCGCTGTCTGAAGCTGACCTTGCAGCCAGTCAAGCGACGCTGCGCAACAGCCAAATCAAACTGGATTATGCAACCGTTCGTTCACCGATTACTGGTCAAAGTGGCGTATCCAGCGTGACTGCGGGTGCACTGGTTGTTGCCAATCAAGCAACACCTTTAGTGACGATCCAACAAAATGATCCAATGTATGTCGACATCAGCCAATCCAGTGCGGACATGCTGAAATTGCGTCAACAAATTTCAGCGGGAAAATTGGGCAAACCACAAAGTACGCAAATCAGCTTAACGCTTGAAGACGGTAGCAGTTACCCGATTCAAGGTCGTTTGGAATTCTCAAACGCCAGCGTTGATCCGACAAGCGGCTCGGTCATTCTGCGTGCCGTTGTGCCGAATCCATCAGGTTTGTTGCTTCCAGGCATGTACGTGAAAGCCAAGATTAATCAAGGTGTTGTGCATAACGGTATTTTATTACCACAACAAGCTGTCACCCATAATCCGAAAGGCGAAGCGACAGTCTTGGTCGTCGGAGCAGATGGCACAGTCAGTCCGCGCACGATTCAAACCTCAAACACCCAAGGCGACAAATGGATCGTCACGGGTGGTTTGGAAAATGGCGAACGTGTGATCCTCGAAGGCTCACAAAAAGCTAAACCTGGCTCGAAAGTGCATGCGACTGTCGCACCGACTTCGGATGCAGGTTCGACGCCAGCGGCAGCGAATGCGCCAGTTGCAAGCGCTAAACCGGTATCAGCGACATCAACTAAAACCGCTTCGGCTCAATCATAAGGAGCGGTCGCTATGTCACGTTTTTTTATTGATCGCCCCATTTTTGCATGGGTGCTTGCTGTACTCGTCATGCTTGCGGGTGCGATATCCATCATGACCATGTCAGTGTCGCAATACCCAAGTATTGCGCCACCGACGATTTCAGTCAATGCATTTTACCCAGGTGCATCAGCAAAAACTGTTGAAGATTCAGTGACTCAGATCATTGAACAGCAAATGAAAGGACTGGATGGACTGTATTACATGTCTTCAACCAGCTCCTCAAATGGCGCCGTGTCGGTGACGTTGAGCTTTAAAGCGGGCACCAATCCAGACATTGCCCAAGTACAAGTACAAAACAAGTTGCAGTCAGGCATTACCCTACTGCCAACTTCAGTGCAGCAGCAAGGCGTGACGGTCAGCAAGTCTGGTCGTACTTTTATGCGCGTGCTCGGTTTTGTGTCGACTGACGGCAGCATGGATCGTAATGCAATCAATGACTATGTGGTCAGTAAGATTGTAGATCCGCTGAGTCGTGTACAAGGTGTGGGTGATATTCAAGTATTCGGGACACAGTACGCGATGCGTATTTGGTTAGATCCTGCAAAACTGAATAGCTACCAACTAACGACAGCCGATGTGATTACTGCGGTTCAAGCGCAAAACACCCAAGTTTCTGCAGGACAGCTAGGTGGGACACCTGCGGTTGAAGGTCAGGCATTGAATGCGACTGTAACGACACAAAGTCAATTACAAACACCTGAGCAATTCCGTCAGATTTTCCTCAAAACCAGCAGCAATGGTGCCATCGTTCGTCTCGGTGATGTCTCCCGCGTTGAGTTGGGCGGTGAAAGCTATGACACGATTGCGCGTTATAACCGTGAACCTGCGACTGGGGTTGCGATCAAACTGGCGGCGGGTTCAAACGCGCTGAATACTGCAGCAGCGATCGACACAAAAATGGCGGAGCTGCAAAAGAACTTCCCTACAGGATTGAAAGTCATCGTGCCATATGACACGACACCTGTAGTCAAATTATCAATCAAAAACGTCCTCACGACGCTTGTAGAAGCCATCGTACTGGTGTTCTTGGTCATGTATTTGTTCTTGCAAAATTTCCGCGCAACAATCATTCCTACGATTGCTGTACCTGTGGTTTTGCTGGGTACATTTGCTATTTTGAATATCTTTGGTTTTTCGATTAATACACTGACTTTGTTCGCATTAGTTCTGGCAATCGGTTTGCTGGTTGATGATGCGATTGTGGTCGTGGAAAACGTCGAACGGATCATGCATGAAGATCAGGTCGGCCCTGTTGAAGCGACCCGTAAATCCATGGGTCAAATTACCAGTGCCTTGATCGGGATTGGCGTGGTCTTGGTTGCAGTATTTATTCCGCTAGTGTTTTTCGGCGGTTCAACTGGGGTGATCTATCGCCAGTTCGCAGTGACCATGATTGCGGCAATGACACTGTCGGTCTTGGTGGCATTGATTCTGACGCCTGCTCTTTGTGCAACATTGCTCAAACCTGTTGATCCAAATCACCATGAAAAAACTGGCTTCTTTGGTTGGTTTAATCGCGTATTTGACAAAAACAGTAAGCGTTATCAATCCATCGTCGGCAAAATGCTAGCAAAGAGTTTCCGCTATATCTTTGTTTATGCAGCAGTGATTGGCTTACTGGCGTTCATGTTTGTGAAACTGCCTTCAGCGTTCCTACCGGATGAAGATCAGGGAATTCTATTCACCATGATCCAGCTTCCTGCGGGCGCAACGCAAGAACGCACGATGAAAACCATCAAGCAAGTTGAAGACTATTATCTTGAAAAAGAGAAGAAAACGGTTGAAGGTGTTTTCTCGGTCGCAGGTTTTAGCTTTAGTGGTTCAGGTCAGAATGCGGGTATTGCTTTCATTCGATTAAAAGATTGGAGTGAACGCCCTGCGCCAGATCAAAATGTAAAAGCTTTGGCTGGTCGTGCGATGGGTGCCTTGTCGCAAATTAAAGATGCCTTCGTATTTGCCTTCCCGCCTCCAGCGGTGATTGAGCTGGGTGTTGCTAACGGCTTTGATCTACAGTTGCAAGACCGTGGCGGAGTGGGTCATGAAAAACTCATGGAAGCGCGCAACATGTTGCTCGGTATGGCGGCGATGGATCCGAAGTACAACAAAACCGTGGTCGGCGTCCGTCCAAATGGTCAAGAAGATACGCCGCAATACAACTTAGATGTTAATCAAGCTCAAGCGGGTGCGACTGGCGTTTCACTAAGTAGTATTAACAGCACGATCTCGACCGCATGGGGTGGTTCATTTGTGAATCAATTCCTTGATAATGGTCGGATTAAAAAGGTTTATGTACAAGGTGAAGCCAGCTCGCGCATGGCGCCTGAAGACATTAGCAAATGGTATGTGCGTAGCAATACTGGTGCGATGGTTCCGCTGACTGCCTTTACCCAAGGTCGTTGGTCTTACGGTTCGCCGCAGCTACAACGTTACAACGGTTTTCCTTCAGTAGAGATCCAAGGGAATGCAATGCCCGGCAAAAGCTCTGGTGATGCGCTCAAAGTGATGGAAGAAATCGTCAGTAAGTTACCAGCGGGTATTGGATATGAGTGGACTGGTTTGTCACAGGAAGAAAAATCCTCTGGCGCACAAGCACCCGTCCTCTATGCATTGTCGATGCTGATCGTATTCCTCTGTCTGGCAGCGCTATATGAAAGCTGGTCAATCCCCTTCGCGATCATGTTGGTTGTGCCGTTGGGTGTGATGGGCGCGTTAATCGCCACTCATTTCCGTGGTCTTGCAAATGACATCTATCTGCAAGTGGGCTTGCTCACCGTCATCGGGATTTCGGCGAAAAATGCGATTCTGATTGTTGAGTTTGCCGTTGAATTGCAACACGAAGGTGAAGAACTGATTCAATCGGTACTGCACGCAGTTCGGATACGGTTACGCCCTATTATCATGACCTCATTGGCATTTATTCTAGGCGTACTACCACTGGCGATCAGCTCTGGCGCAGGTTCAGGTAGCCAACATGCGATTGGTACGGGCGTGATCGGCGGCATGATCAGCGCAACGCTCCTTGGTGTGTTCTTTATCCCGCTGTTTTACCTGTGGATTCGTAGTATATTCAAAGGTAAAGCGCGACCAGCGTCATCAGAATCGATTTCATCGTCACACACACAGTCATCACTGGATACTGAAAAATGAAAATAAATCAACAGCCTGTTATTTCTAGTCACAAATCCGTGAAAGCGATTTTCACGGTATTGGCACTGCCTTTAGCGCTGTCTGCGTGTAGTACGACTTTTTTAAGACAGCCTGATCCTGTTGCTACAAGCAACTTGACGGCGGCGGCGTATCCAACGTTGATGAGTCAAAATGCTGCTGGAACTGCGGGCGAATCCATCGCATCACAGGGTTGGAAGAATTTCTTCACCGACCCACAGCTAAAACAATTGATTCAATTGGGCTTGGACAATAACCGTGACTTGCGTACAGCTGCGCTCAACATTGACCGTGCACGTGCGCAATATCAATTGTCGCGTTCAGCACAGTATCCAACTGTAGCGGTGACTGGTGGTACACAGACCACAGGGAACTCATCCGACAACAGTACGACTTATCGTGCTGGTTTGGGTTTGACGGGTTATGAGCTCGACTTTTGGGGACGCGTTGCGAATCTGAAAGATCAAGCTTTGCAAAGTTTCTTTGCCACCGAAAGTGCGCGTTCAACCGTGCAAATTAGCTTAGTTAGCCAAATTGCTCAGACTTATCTCGCGCTCGCGTTTGATCAAGAGCAACTTAAACTGGCTCAACAAACTTTAGTCGCGCAGAAGCAGTCTTATGATTTGAATGAAAAACAATTCAAAGTCGGCATCATCTCCCTTGTGCCTGTGAAACAAGCACAGATCAGTGTTGAAAATGCCAACCTTGCGATTGCCAACTATCAAACTCAAATCGCCCAAGATCGTAATGCGCTAGCTTTGCTCATCGGACAATCTGTACCGAATGAGTTGATTCCAACTGGCGCGGTTTATCAAATCACTGCGAGTCCAGTCCTGCCAGCAGGTTTACCCAGTGAATTGCTCCAACGTCGTCCTGACATCGCGCAATCAGAATTTAAACTGAAAGCTGCCGGGGCAAATATTGCGGTCGCGCGCAGCGCGTATTTTCCATCAATTAGCTTGACGGGTAATGTTGGTTATTCGAGCACCAGCCTGTCTGATTTATTTAAATCAGGTTCATTTGGTTGGGGCATCGGGCCGTCGATTAACTTACCAATTTTTGATGGTGGCAGTCGTAAAGCCACGCTCGAAACTGCAAGTGTTGATCAGAAACTCGCATTGAATGCCTATGAAAAATCCATTCAGACTGCATTCCGTGAAGTGTCCGATGTATTGGCGACCCGCGCAACTTTGGATGATCGTTTAGCCGCGCAAAATCGTCTGGTTAATGCCTCACAAACCAACTACAACTTGTCGCAATCACGCTTTAAAGCGGGTGTCGATAATTATGTAGCCGTACTTGTGGCACAAACTTCACTGTACAGCGCACAACAAGGTCAGATTACTTTGAAACAATCTGCTTTGCTGAGTCAGGTGAATTTGTATACGACATTGGGCGGTGGTGGTTTGGATGTGAATGCACCAGCTAACCCGAATACAACTGCGCAGTAAAATATCCAATTCTGTAGGGGGCGTCCCTTGTTGGCGCCCTTTTTTATGATAATGATCAAGAGTAAATCCTCCCCAACCCTCCTTTTCCTAAGGCTATGTCTGCGTTAACAGTTGAAATGGATTATTTTTAGCCAAAGCAACTGTTAGCGCAATTTCTGGAGTTAGAGTTTTTCCCCAACGCTCCAAAAACCTTCGCCATCCCAAATAATTCTCCAGATACTTAGTCGC
>JANYEL010000120.1 GCA_025363155.1 Moraxellaceae bacterium | reverse complement strand
TGGCGCGGTATTCGCTTTACGCTCGATCATCCCGAGATTTTCTCTGCGCAAATGCGTGCGATGCTGAAAGCCAGCATTGGATTGGACAATCTGCATATCTTATTCCCGATGATTACTTCAATCAGTGAAGTTGAAGAAGCGCTATATTTGCTGCATCGTTCCTTGCATGAAGTGCAAGAAGAAGAGCAGGTCAAAATTAAGATGCCGCGCGTTGGAGTGATGATTGAAGTGCCAAGCGTCATCACGATGATTGATGAACTTGCAGAGTTGGTTGATTTCTTTTCGGTCGGTTCAAACGATCTGACCCAGTATTTGCTTGCGGTTGACCGTAATAATCCACGTGTTGCTGGACTGTATAGTTATTATCATCCTGCGGTTCTGCGGACATTGAATCATTTGGTGGTTCGTTGTCGTGAACTCAATCGGCCGATTAGTTTATGCGGTGAAATGGCGGGCGATCCTGGTACTGCGGTACTGATGATGGCGATGGGGTTTAATTCACTCTCGATGAGTTCGTCGAACATTCTGAAAGTGCGTAAAACTTTGATCCAGATTCCGCTGACAGAAGCAGAACAGCTTTTAAAAGAAGTCCTGAAAATGGATAATCCAGCCATTATTCGAAGCTGGGTTGAGCGGTTTATGCACAGTAAAGGTTTGGGCAGTTTTGTCCGTCCGAGTGCGACAAATCAGTCAGCAAATCAAATCTAATTGATTGGTCATGAGTGCTTTGAGTTTCATTGAAATGTAGTCGTCTAAGTCTGTTGATATCATTTCGACTCCGCTCAAAGCATTTTATTAATTGTTTAAAATTGGGTCAACGTGGAAAGGTTTTACTCCTGATACGTTCAATGAATTTGACATCAATCATTCAAAATCCATCAGGAGTGAACCATGCAGTTGGCGTTATTTGATCTGGATAATACGTTACTCGATTTAGATTCAGATCATGAATGGGGCGAGTTCCTGATCGCACAAGGCTTGGTCGATGAAAAAGCCCACCGTGCGCAAAATGATAAATTTTTCGCTGATTATCAATCAGGTACGCTAGATGCAGTAGCGTATAACGAATTCGTATTTCAGTTCCTCGTGAATAAAAAACAAGAAGAACTTAAAGCCTTGCACGATTTATATATGCAAACTGTGATTCGTCCTGCAATGCGTCCGCAGGGCATCGCTGCGATTGAAAAACATCGTCAAGCGGGGCATGAAGTTGTCATTATTACCGCGACAAATCGTTTTGTGACTGCGCCGATTGCACATGCCTTTGGTGTGAAGCATTTGATTGCCAGCAATCCTGAAATGATTAATGGTGCATACACTGGCAAGTTAGACGGCGAACCGTGTTTTCAAGCTGGGAAGTTGCATCATTTACACGCGTGGCTTGCTACGCATAAGAAGCCTGAAGAGTCGCTCGAAAGTTGGGGTTATTCGGACTCGTTTAATGATTTACCATTGTTAAATTTTGCGAATCATGCGATTGTGGTCACGCCTGATACACGGTTACACGCGCATGCGTTGGATCATCATTGGGCGGTGGAAGACTGGTCAATTCATAAGTAATAACTGTTAATTCAAATAATAATAACTAAGGAAAAAATATGAAAACGTTTTTAAAAACGTCGTTGTCTGCTGTTAGCGTTGTTTTAGCTTCTATTGGAGCATCACCAGATGCACTCGCAGTGGATGTTTATAAATGCAAAGATGCGCATGGAAAACTCAACTATACGGATAGTCCATGCGTAGGTCGTAGCAAGATGGTTTCTTATTCCAAAATCACTGAACACAACTATCAATACAAGCAAGAGCAAGCAGCGCAGGTTAAGCGATTTAAAGCTGAGCGTGTTGCAACTATGCGCAGAAATGCAGCATTGCGATCTGATGTGAATGTATTTGCCGTGAATGAGAAATATAACAATCAGGTGCGCGATGAGCGCTTTAATCATCCGCGTACATCAGAGCAGGATGTTTTAAATAAGAGTCTGGATAAGATTGAGAAAAAACGGCAACGAGAGTTGAAGGGGATGTAATTATCCCCCTTAAGCATTGTTAATCAAGTACACGAAGAATGGGCTTAGGCTTTGTAATTGAATTAAGTGAATCAAACGTTAACTCATTAAAATCATCTTCAGATATGCCTATTTCATCAAGCATTCTAGTTTTGCTGAAGTTGGGCTGAGCCGCTAACACAGATAATATTCTAGTAAACATTAATGATTCGTCTCTGTGGGTTTCGTGAGGTTCATTAATGTGATAACCAAGCGAGTTGATTTTTATGCAATTACTTCGATAAACCCATTCAGTAATATAATTAAGCTTATGGAATTTATAGTTCAGTGATGCGAGAGATGTTCTCCATTTTTTTTTGTATTCAATCATATTTTCAAGGCTGAGATAACTTGGTTTGTAAGCAATAAAGCTTTCTTTAGGCATTAAGAATTCAGAGGAAAAGCGATCAGCCTCGCTCTCTTTATCTCGATTATCTTTGTTTAGGTAATCATGCCTATGTAAAATCATATGACCTAATTCGTGTGCAGCATCAAATCTCATTCTTTCAGGTGATTTGTGAGTGTTTAAGAAAATGTATGGTGTTGCCGTATCTTGATCAAAGAAAGATAAGGCATCAATTTGTTTTACCTCTAAAGGTAAGCGAAAGACACGAATTCCCTTTAGTTCCATTAAAGACACTATATTGTTGATTGGTAAAATACCCAATCCCCATTTTGCTCTAAGCAGTAAGGATGTGTGTTCACTAATATCGGGATTATTTGGGTCGGTATCACCTAAATCTGGAATTTCAAATGTTGGAAGTTTGAGATTTTTCTCGAAATACGAATTAATTTGTTTTGCTAAAGCAGTATAGGCTTCATTAGTTTTTTTATATTGAGCCTTTAGTCTTGCAACCGACCGATAAAAAATTTCATCCGATGGAATAGCAGAAAATTCTTCTTTAGAAAAAAAGGATAATGGTAATTTTAATTTAGACGCAATAAGATTCTGATCCTCTTGAGAAATAGGGACTTCTATGTCTAAAAGAAGTTTTACTTTTGAAACTGAACATCCAAGCAGTTCAGCGAAGGCAGGATTATTTAACCCTCTCAAGTCCTTCGCCAAACGTAATCTATTTTTGCAAAATAACACGGCTATCTCGGTTTAAACAGCAAGTTGAATATTGAAATCATCTGGACGTATTTCTGAGGTTTCTTGTCCATCTGAAGGTAGTTTATATTTTGTTGGAGTTAGGCCATCATTACCGTTGATTTCAAAAATGAGGCGGCAAGTATGGTTACTTGGCAAAATTTCAATCTTTTGATTTCTTTTAGTTGGTAGGATTACAAAACTTGTTGGATAAGTTAGCTCAAATTTCAATATGGCAATATCATCTTGATACATAGCATTCGAACGAGAAGGAAAATAAAGAATCCAAGTTTTCATTTTGGTTGAATCATCATAAGCTGGTTGATTTTGCAGAATTTTAACTTTAGTCTGATAGCCTTTTCCACATTGTGCTGAAATTATCTGATCTGTAATCCCTAGGGCAGGGTTTCCTGACATACAAATAATCTGAATATTTCTCGTTTTATTTAAAAGACATGGTTGGCTGTCATTAATCCATTCCCATTCATTTCCTTGCTTATTTAGTTGTAAGTAGATTTGCTCTACAACTCGACCCCACCGCCCAATATATCTTCCCTTGTGAAATATAGTGGTTGTATTAAACTCGTTATCTCCAACTTGGATTGCTTGCGCAATAATGCTGGCATCTGGGTGTCCAAGTTCGATAGCCTTAGCTAAAGCCTTTTCTCCATCATAGATGTCGCATTGTACATTTTCACTTTCTTGCAAAAGCTCTAGGTTGAAAAGTTCATGGTTTGTCATTGATATAATTCTTGAATAAAATAATTATCCAATTTATAACATCATTTGATGAATAAAAAAAGACAAATTCGTGTGTTTTAGATAATTCTTTTTCAGACAGTGAACCTAACAATAAAAGTAATCATTGTTGGCTACTCAATCCCCAGCCTGAATCGCAGTCAGTGCAATGGTATAGACAATATCCTCAACCAAAGCACCACGCGATAGATCATTCACAGGTTTATTCAAACCTTGTAGCATTGGGCCAACGCTGACGACGTTCGCGCTACGTTGTACGGCTTTGTAGGTGGTATTCCCTGTATTCAAATCTGGGAAGACGAACACTGTAGCGCGACCTGCGACTTTCGAGTTTGGGGCTTTTTGCAAACCGACACTTTCAATCGCCGCAGCATCGTATTGCAATGGGCCATCAATCATCAGATCTGGACGGCGTTCTTGCGCAATGCGTGTGGCTTCGCGAACTTTATCGACGCCGCTACCAGTGCCAGATTCACCTGTCGAATAACTAATCATCGCCACGCGCGGCTCGATACCAAATGCGGCGGCTGAGTCGGCGCTTTGAATGGCAATTTCAGCAAGCTCTATCGCGGTTGGATCGGGATTAATCGCACAGTCACCATAAACCACCACTTGCTCAGGTAGCAGCATAAAGAAAATAGAGGAAACCAAGCTGAAGTTGGGTGAGGTTTTAATCAACTGAAATGCGGGGCGAACCGTATTTGCGGTTGTATGAATGGCGCCAGAAACCAACCCATCCACTTCGCCGAGTGCC
>JANYEL010000122.1 GCA_025363155.1 Moraxellaceae bacterium | reverse complement strand
TAATCTTGCTGATCTAAACTCGGCTGATAAGATTTTCCTGCGGCAGAATTCGCATTGTAAATTTCAGGTCGGTAAATTTTTTGAAACGTATCCATCGTACTGATGGTGCTGATCAGCTCAAGATTGGTGTAATCACTCAGCAAATCACCGCTAAAATAAAATGCCAAAGGTGCGACACTATTGGGCGGCATAAAGTAGCGAACCTTTAAGCCCATTTTTTTGAAATATTCATCGGTCGAAGAAGACTCATTTTGCTGGTATTCAATCCCTAATACAGGATGCCGATTTTCAGTCCGATGATAGATCTTGCTGCTTGAGACGCTAATACAGATCACAGGCGGTTTATTAAAATTTTCTTTGTAAGTATTTGAATTGACGAAACTCTTAAACAACTTACCATGCAACTCGCCAAAATTATCTGGTATGCCAAATTTTGCTTGATTCTTATTATGTTCGGGCAGCACGACGCTAAAATCATAATCGCGCACGTAAGAGGAAAAATTATTGCCGACGATGCCCTCAATACGTTCATTGGTTTTTTGATCAACAATATTGGTTTTCAATATTTCAATCAAAGGCAGCGCATGACCACTGCTTGCAGCATCCACATTCATCTCAACAGAAATGATGTCAAGTTCGACCGTATAACGATCACCTTTAGGGTTATCCCAATGCGCCAAGGCATTGAAACGATTGTCAATCATCTTTAGGGTATTGCGTAAGTTGTCTTGACGACTCTCACCTCTCGCCAGATTCGCAAAGTTGGTTGTGATACGCGTATTGTCTGAAGGGCGATAGTTTTCATCGAAACTAATGCGCTTAATCGTAAACGTAAACTCGTTGCTCATGGTGATCTGATACCCTAATTCTGAGATAAAACCTGAATTTATTTCTTGCCCTTAAGAGCATGGGGTGATTTATACCTGAACGATCACATGAATAAAAACGATTTAATCTCACAGAAAGGTGAAAAAAATTCATGATTGAGTATTTAGTCAGGTTCAGCAGTAGGGAATGAATACGCTTCATCTTTACTTGAGAAAATATCAGCATATGCGCTTTAAACGCACAGCACTTTATGCTGCAGAAAACGTCGGATTGGCTTCAGCCCAATGTGGTATTCAAGAGATTGACCGTAATGACAGCGACAACCCAATATTAATCAACTTAAGATCGGACTTTGAGTGTGTTGCGTTTTGGTGACACAACTTTCAATTCTGCACGGTACACCGCTTCAATAAACTGAAAGAGCAGAATGGCGCGTTGACACTTTTGATCGCGCGTAAAACTACTAAAAAGACTTAAATTCGTAAAACGTCCACAAGCCTTGGTATAAACCACCCAATACCTTGGCGTGCACATTCAAACTAAACCAATCATTTAAAACAAATTATTATTATTTTTAAAAGCATTTTAATTCACTACGTAAAACTTGTCGTTTTGGATTCACTGAAATAACCAAACGATAACCGAACATGCAAAAAAGCTGTAAGCCCTCCACCTAACGCTGACGGAATACCTAATTCGCTCTATGGTCTACTGTATTTGTGTTATCGGGTATAACAAATTAGTGATTAAACCATAAACAACATAACAGGATGACCTTCTCATGATCTCGCATCGATCTCACTCTAGCTTCAAAAAACCCGCTTTAGTCTTGGCCCTCGCCACAGCTTGTAGTCTCGGACTCTCAGGTTGTAACAATGATAATAATAATGCTCAGACAACCAATCCACCAGCACCCTCACCAACAACACCAAATCCGATGGTCACTGGTGACTTGATCGCTCTGACCGAATCAGGTCAGTTGGTTTCAGTGAATCGCAATGCACCAGAAACACTGGTGTCAACACAGAATGTAAGCGGTCTAAAAGCCAGTGATAGCTTGATTGGTATTGACTATCGCCCTACCGACGGCAAACTGTATGGCGTGGGCGCACTCGGTAACATCTATACGCTCGACCCAACCACAGGAGTTGCGAGCTTTAAAATCGCGTTGTCAGGCGATGGCTTTAGCAAAATTACGGGTAATCCAATGCTGATGTCTGTTGACTTTAACCCAGCGGCTGATCGACTACGAGTCATTGGAAATGATGGACAAAATTTACGAATTAATGTTGATACAGGTGCAACACTCATAGACGGTGCGATCAATGGTGGCTCGTCTCCGCAGATCACCAGTGTCGCCTACAGCAATAGTTTTGCTGGAACTGGCACAACGCAGTTATTTGATATTGATGTCAATACCGATCGACTGTATCTTCAAAATGCTAATGCTGGCACGCTGCTAGATTTTGCTTCGCTCGGTGTCGATGCGACTGGAAGCAGTGGCTTTGATATCGATGGGGTTAACAACATCGGTTATGCTGCATTAAATGTCGGCGGTACGTTGCGATTGTATACGTTAGATCTCAGCAAAATAGCCACTGCAGATTCTGCTGCCACGGCAATCGGAAATCTGCCTAGCAACTTCGCAGCCATCCGCGGCATTGCGCTCAAACCCGCCATGAATGCTGGAACAGTAGTGCAAGGTCTCAGTGCAGACAATCAACTGGTACAATTTAATCCATTAACCCCAACGACGACCATAAGCAGAACTATCACGGGTCTAGTTGCGAGTGAAAAAATCGTCGGTATCGACTACCGCTTGCGTACAACAACCACTAAATCGGGTCAATTGTATGGACTTTCAGACCTTGGCAATCTGTACATGATCGATGCGAGTACGGGTGCTGCGACAGGTCGTCTCCCATTAAAAGCCAACGCAGCCGATCTGACAGCACCATTTGCAGGATTAAATGGCACTAAATTTGCCGTTGACTTTAATCCAGCAGCCAACAGATTGCGTGTGATTAGCAATACAGGGCAAAATCTAAGAATTGATGTCGATACTGGTGACACCACCACCGATGGCACAATCTCTGGTGTCGCAGGTGCAGTCGTATCTGGCGCAGCATATACCAATAGTTTCCAGCGTCCAGTCGCTGGTAGTACCATGCTGTATGATATCGATCAAACCAGCAATCAACTACTGCTACAAAACCCACCCAATGACGGAACAGTATCCGCTATCGGCGCACTTGGGGTCACATTGGGTGCAAACGGCAGCATAGATATTGCTGGCGGTAGTAATGGCTTGGTACTCGCTACGAATGGTAGTGCGCTGTACCGAATTAACCTAACGAGCGGCGCAGCCACAACCCTAGCCGACAAAATCGGTGGCACTGGCACTCCCTCACTGATTGACCTCGCCATCTTGCTGAAATAAGCTATTTTTGTATTTAAGTCACGTTTAAATAAAATGCACACCAGAAAGTCTGGCCGCCAAGGTCAACTGGACGGGGTGCATTTTTTTATGGATGATATCCCTTAAATAATTAGCTTCTTTCAACAGCAAGCGTAGATACCGTTAGCCTAGTCAACTATCTTTATAGACAAAAGATTGCTTTAATTCAGTCAATGTATTCATCCATAAGACCAGACACGATCAGTCAACTATGATCTGAGACTTCGTTATGCCGAATCAAGCTCTAGAACAACTTGCAAACACCTTAAAAGTATCCGCCACAGAATTGGAAGATCTATCCGTACTCAGTGAAAC
>JANYEL010000121.1 GCA_025363155.1 Moraxellaceae bacterium | reverse complement strand
CTAATTGCTGAAACAGAACTATTGGTATTACTTAAACCTGTCGAAACATCACTCAGGCCACTTGAGATTGAAGACACTGAACTAGTTGTTGTACTCAAACCAGAGCTGATTGCTGACACACTGGAGTTAGTATTACTAAGCCCACTACTGATAGTAGAGACGGTACTATTGGTATTAAGTAGATCGCCTATAATTGTACTCAAGCCGCTGCTAACAGTAGATATCACTGAATTGGTATTGCTTAAGCCACCGACGACGGTACTCAAGCCACTGCTAACTGTAGAAACTACGGAATTTGTATTGCTCAAACCACCGATGACAGTACTCAAGCCACTGCTAACCGTTGATACAACGGAATTTGTATTGCTCAAACCACCAAGTACTGTGCTCAAGCCACTGCTAATAGTAGATACAACAGAATTGGTCCCACTTAGACCAGAACTAACAACCGAAACAACACTATTTGTAATACTCAAGTTACCAACTATAGTACTCAAGCCACTGCTGACTGTAGACACTACGGAATTCGTATTGCTTAAACCACCAATAACGGTACTCAAGCCGCTGCTAACCGTTGATACCACTGAATTCGTATTACTCAAACCACCAATGACGGTGCTCAAGCCACTGCTAACCGTAGATACAACTGAATTGGTATTGCTCAAACCACCAAGTACTGTGCTCAAGCCACTGCTAATAGTAGATACAACAGAATTGGTCCCACTTAGACCAGAACTAACAACCGAAACAACACTATTTGTAATACTCAAGTTACCAACGAGTGTGCTTAAACCACTGCTGACTGTAGATACTCCACCTAATATCGTACTTAACCCACTACTGATAATAGAAATAGAAGAGCTTGTAGTACTCAAGCCGCTTGAAACATTGCTGTTTGTGATGCTCAAAGCACTACCGATATCTACGCCATCAAGGAACAACGATCCATTTACATTTAGATTGCCGCCAATCGAAAGATTAGTTGGGTCTGCACCTGCCGCACCACCTGCCGCAGTGGAATAAAATAAAATACGATTAGTTTGAGTTGACGCATCACCAGACTGACAACCAGCACCATTAGCAGATGTCAAAACGCTCGCTAAAGCCGCAGTGTTAATAAGGGCACTTCCACTTGTTGCAGCTGCAGCACTTGATGTGATCGAAGCGGTACTTGGCAAATTAGTTGTTAGGATACCGCCAAGTAAGGGTATGACGCTCAAGGTACCCGTCAAAGTATTGACCGCCCCACCGACATCACCAATTGGACCCGCCAAAGAATTAATAAGTGGAGACAGAGGAGATGTTAAGCCAGTTTGAAGCGCGGAGGAGTCAGTTGATTTTAAACAATTTGCATCAGTTCCATCATTGATGTAAATCCCCCCATCCGCATACGCTGTCGTGGTAGCTGACATACTACCCAAACTGACCACAATTAATATCGCGGCAGACAATGCAGTTCGACTGAAGAAAGAAGAATTTCCCTCTTTCTCTCCCGTAGCTATGCTGCTACTTGTAGTCAACTGCGAATGACTTTTTCCTTGTGATTTTGCAATTTCAGATACTGCAATCCAAGTGTTCTGAGCTTTACTCCAAATCACGCGATATATTTTATTCATGCGAATCTCCAAAAATCCAATTAATTCTTATCGTTTATAAAATCATGGAAAAAGCGAACCCGTACAGTCATTTAGACCATATACTTTGGGTTAATAAAACAATCTATATTTTCTAAGGATGAAAACTCAGGATATAAACAAATTTAGAAGACATTTATTCACCACTTGGGGTATCAACAGAAATTTCAGATCAAGTGGGTATCCACGCTCATCTTTATTTTTCGGTTCTATTGTTTTGTCGTGTTTTTACCTATTTAGGTTGTTTGTTATTTACCGTTTTTTTTGAGTAATGCTTTTCTTGTTTATAGTAATTTTAACAAAACCAGAAATAATTCCAGTCTCGAGTCATCGCAGTATGCCAAACATCGTAAATCAAACGTTGCGACAAACGGATAAAACCACTTTTTGCTGGTTGATGCAAACTCATTTTTGTCATGACGATATGAGTATATTTTTTTCTTAATGACAGAAATATTACATTCTCTTTAAAAAAATAAACGTCAATATTTTTTAAATTAAAGGTTGTACAAATCGGTATACCATTTGTATTGATCATTGTTTTTCGTTAATGAAAACGACTTGTAATCTTTAAAATTACTTAAATGTATATTTTTTTAATTTTTTAATAGGTTTTATGAGTACTGATACTTTCCGACGAACGGTAGGCTAAAATTATGCTGAAGTTCGCATTTTATTCGTAAAAATAAAAAAATATTGAGTATGATTTTTTTCAACTCAAAAAAAAGAGCTCTAGTTTTTCACCTAGAACTCTCATATTTCACTATAAAATTTTATTGCTGAAGCGCTATATCCGCATCATTACCTTCACCGCCTTCTTTGCCATCAGCACCGAAAGAATAAAGATCGAACGGCTTACCATCACTGCCTGGGGCAATATATTGCAGATCCGCACTCCAGCCATCTTTAGGTAATCCACCTTTAATGTAGCCACCTTCAGGCCATGTCTTCGCGGTTGCGGGCTTATGAATCAGCGCATCTAAGCCTTCCTGAGTGGTTGGATAACGTGAATTATCCAGTTTAAATAAATCCAAAGCACTGGCTGTCGTTGAAAGAACCGATTTGGTTGTGCCTACCCGCGCTTTATCACTTTGACCAATCACGTTCGGGACAATCAAGGCCGCAAGAATGCCCAAAATCACGATAACCACCATCACTTCAATCAAGGTAAATCCTGATTGAGATGACTTATGCTGTTGTTTTAAGCGAAGATCCATATTTATTTAAAACCTTTAATTGATCAATAATTCAATAGTGAGATTCAAGCATATCTGTGGCTATTTCACCAGATTGTTCATGTTCACAATCGGCAACATCACCGCCATGACAATCATCAAGACAATGAAAGCCATAAAGATCAGCATCAGCGGCTCAAGCAGCGATAATAATGTTGAAATCAGCGTGCTAACTTCACGATCCTGCATCGTTGCAGCACGCGCCAGCATATTTTCCATCTCGCCTGATGTTTCACCGCTACGAATCATTTGCACCATCATTGGCGGAAAATATCCAGAACGCTCAAGCTGAGTGGCTAATGCGCCGCCTTCCGTAACTTTTTCAGCGGCTAATAAAATCGCATCGCGAATCAGCCAATTACTCGACACCGCTGCGCCGATATGTAAACCATCGACCAATGGAACACCCGATTGCGCCAAAATCGACAACGTACTCGCAAACCGTGCGGAATTAATACCACGACTGAGCTTGCCAAATAAAGGTAAACGCAGCACAAAACGATCCAGCGCATAACGCCCTGTTTCGGTTCGAACAAAGCGCGTAAGCAGAAAACCGCCACCGACAATTGCCACTAACATAAATGGCCATGCTGCTTTTACAAAGCTACTTGCGCCCATCAACATCCGAGTCAATAACGGCAAGGCTTGATCGGTATGATCAAACACTTTGACGATATCGGGAACCACAAACGTCATCAAACCCATGATGATGGCAAATGACATCACCATCAACAGGACTGGATAAATCAACGCACCTTGGATTTTCTTTTGCATTGCAAAACGATTTTCGGTGTAATCCGCCAACTGATTCAAAATCAAATCCAAATGACCTGATTTTTCACCCGCGGAAATCGTGGCTATATAGAGTGGTGGAAAGTTTCCTGACATTCGCAATGATTGCGCCAACGAATGCCCTTCCATGACTTTGGAGCGCACCGAAAGAATTAAACTTTGCACATGCGGTTTATCGCCTTGACGCGCAACAGCACGCAGGGTTTCTTCCAAAGGAATTCCCGCAGCAATCAACACTGACAATTGTCGTGTTAATAACGCAAGGTCATAAGCATTTAGGCCGCGCTGAAACCATTTCTTACCCATTGCAGACGTTTTAGTTTCTTCGACGGGTTCAACTTGGACAGGCATCCACGTTTTATCGCGCAACTGCTGACGAATCTGACGTGCAGAATCGCCTTCAAGCACACCTTTGTGCTGTTTGCCTGCGGCATCTATAGCGGTAAACTGATAAGCAGGCATTCCATTAACCTAAATTATAAAAATATGCACTTCTGCAAACTAAGTGTAGAGTCTAAACAAAATATATGCGCTCGATTGTACATTTGAATGATGAATAAAATCACAACCCATTTGATTTTATATTCAAATTAAAACTAAATTATTACAACTCGCGTACGGCTTAATGAGCCTTCAGCGCCAATTGCTGCACCAATAATCCAATCCGTTTTCCTTGAGCTACGCATAACGCTTTTTCATCACTACTCACGGCTTGATCATGATCTGCACCACTCACATGCGAAGCACCATACGGGGTTCCTCCACGCGTCGTTCTCGACAATGCAACTTCTGAATACGGTAATCCCAGCAGCAACATGCCATGATGCAACAAAGGAATCATCATCGTAATGAGCGTTGTTTCTTGGCCGCCATGCATCGATCCTGAAGCGGTAAACACGCAAGCGGGCTTACCTTGTAGCGCACCAGATAACCAAAGCGTCGCAGTCTGATCCCAAAAATACTTCATCGGCGATGCCATATTGCCAAAGTGTGTTGGACTACCTAGTGCCAAACCCGCACAATCTTGTAGATCATCGATGGTTGCGTACAACTCCCCTTCCAGCGGAATGCTTGGCACAATCGTAGTCGTCACACTCGATACTTCTGGCACAGTGCGAATACGCGCCTTCACGCCAGAGAGTTCTATTCCTGATGCAATCGCTCGTGCCATTTGCCGTGTCGTACCGTATTTGCTGTAGTACAGCACGAGAATATAAGGTTCACTCATCATCCATCACTTCATTAAAATTACTCAACTATTATACACACGCTTCGTACAGTACTTTTCAACCAAACGTTAACATCACCTAATCACGCAATTTTGTAATATGATGATTGCTGTAAACAAATTGTTTTTATAATGCAGTTAAATGTTGAGTGAACGCACTCAACCTACCGACTCCAGATCTGGTTATTAAATCCCTATGGATATATATCTAAAAAAACTGCCGTTCTTCAAAAGCCAATGGTTTCAGTTTTTGGTATTTCTTGTCAGTCGTTTTGAAAGAAACCATTGTCGTGATCGCGCGGCGGCTTTGACGTATACGACGATTCTGTCGTTGATTCCAATGCTGACTGTTTTCCTCGTTGTACTGTCATCCATTCCAGCGCTTGCACTGGCACGCAGTAAAATTCAAGAAACGCTTTACAGCTATTTGCTACCAGAATCCAGCACAGTCGTCACTCAGTATTTAAATGATTTTGCAGATAAATCTTATAATTTGACTGTCATCGGTATCATCTTTTTATTCGTCACATCCATGATGATGTTGTCGAGCATTGAAGAGGCATTTAACAAAATTTGGCAAGTGAAGAATCTACGCGGTGGCGCGATCGGATTGATGCGCTATTGGATGGTCATTTCACTTGGCCCCCTATTCATGGGCGGCGGTTTTGCGCTCTCATCTGCCATTACTTCGATTGAATTCCTGAATAGCAACATTGCAGGCTATTCAATAGACTGGTCGGTATGGCTCAAACTGGCGTCGCTTGGATTGACGCTATTTGGCTTCACCTTTATGTATTGGATGATTCCAAACCGTAAAGTGCCATTCAGAAATGCCGCACTGGCTGGAATGTCTGCTGGAGTTCTTTTTGAGTTACTCAAAAAAGTCTTCGGATTCATCATGCAACACTTCACCAGCTATGAACTAGTTTATGGCGCTTTTGCGGCATTTCCGATCTTTCTGTTTTGGATTTACTTATCTTGGAATATTGTCTTACTTGGCGTTGAAACCAGCTATGCCTTAACCATGTTTCGTCATTCGGATAGACCACCACGCCATCCGATTTTATCCATTCTTTATATTTTGCACTTGTTCTACAACCGCCAAAAAACGGGCTGTGTTGTCACAGAAGCCGAAATGATGTCTTTACTGGGTAAAAAAGAGGTTGAAGACTGGTCTGAATTCACGGATATTTTGCAAGAGCAATCGATCATCAATAAAACAGACCAAGGTGATTATGTCCTCTGCCGTAATCTTGACCAAGTCGATTTCTGGACTTTTTATCAAACCCTTCCGTATCCACTCCCACGCATTGAAGATTTAAGAAACTGCAATGCAAACTCCACAACACTCAATGATGAATGGAGCATGCTCATTGTGCCCTACCTGAGTGAATCAGAGGCATATCTGGCCAAACACTTATCGATTCCTTTATCGCAACTGCTGGAATCTCAACCCAAAGCGCAACAGGTTAAAAACTATATGAGCAGTTGAATCGGTTCAAATGAACACTCTCATAAAACCAAACTGCACATAAAAAAAAGACAATCCGAATTGGATTGTCTTTTTTTTATTCGACACAAATCACTCTAAATCAAATTACCAAGTGATCGGATTCCACCATCTCACTTTAGGCCCTAAAGCAACGTCCGTTTTCTCTTCCATACGCGCTTTCGGAACTTGCTTGCCTTCTTGACCGTTGAATGAGGCATAGTCGCCCTTCGCAACATCTTGCTGCGCAATCTTGACGGCTTTATCTGGATCGTCCACGAAGCTATAACCTGGGGTCTTCATTGTCGTCGTACGAATCTCAGGAATCGCCACATAATCGGGTAATTGATTCAAAGGACCTACATTCAAGAGACCTAATGCTGGGTCTGGATGACCTCTAAAATTCTCTTCATCGTATCGGAGGAAGTAAGTTTTTCCTTCCTCAACCGTGAAGTCAGCCACAGTACCTTTCTGGAAGTAAATAAAGCCTAAAGGTCGACTGATTTTCATCCGGTATGTGCCAGGCTTCAGCTCTAACCAATAGTAATGATTATCAAGCAAACTCGGCAAACGGACATCGTTCAAGAAAATACTTGCAGCAATAATCTCATTTGCATTCCACTCACTATGTGGACGATACAAATACACCAACGCAAACTTTTTATCCAACACTGGCACTGGCTGGAACAACGCACCTTGATCAACCCGAAAACGATCGACTGCCCAGCTTCCCAACGAGAAACCATGCGGCTTAAAGCGACCTTTAGTCACGGGTTGGCTCACATCATAATCTGGTAATTTTTGTGCTTCGACAATCTTAGGATCTTTAGCGCTTCCACCTTGCAGATTCAAACTTGGGAGATGATCGCGTGCTGACTGAATCATGCTGCATCCTGACAGCAACAACATTCCAGTCATCGTCGCTGCCGCGACTGGTGCAATAGACAAATGACGCATAGCTTCCCTCAGCATTTTAATTTTGTTGTTGGCAATCCTTTTAACGACTATCGCGTCGCAACTCACTACCATAATGTCTAATCGTACCACTCATCATGATTTTGACAAACTATTATCATCTGAAAAAAGCAGTAAAGTAAAAGTTAACAGATCCCCAGCCCTCTGAATAGCCAGTGAAACGTCAAACCAAAGGCAGGCCATCCTAAAACAACCTGCTTCTTATAATAAAAAAACCGATCGAAATCGGTTCTTTTACAGAGTGCTAGAAACGATCAATCGCTTCTATCGCTAAGAATTAACCTTGACCTGGTACTGATGCAGGTGGGTTAACACTGATTTCAACACGACGGTTTTGGCTACGACCTTGTTCTGATGAGTTATCCGCGATTGGATTGCTCATACCATAACCCGATGCTTGAACGCGACTTGCTGGAACGCCTTGACGGATCAAGTAGTTTGCAACGCTGTTCGCGCGGTCTTGTGACAATTGTTGATTGTAAGACGCTGCACCAACGTTATCGGTATAGCCACGTACACTGATTGTTTGTGTGTTATATGTGCTGAGTGTCTGTGCCAATTGGCTCAAAGTGCCTGCAAATGACGGATTGATATCAGAACGTGCAGTTGCAAAAGTAATGTTGCCTGGCATGATCAGATCAACAGCACCAGTCTCTGGGTTACGTTGAACGTCAACACCAGTACCTTGCATTTGCTCACGCAATTTCTTTTCTTGGACGTCCATATAAACGCCAACACCACCACCCAACACACCTAGAATCGCGCCACCTTTCAGTGCACGAGCGCGGCGATCAGAAGCATTTTTACCAGTTGCTGCACCGATTGCTGCACCTAACAATGCAGCACCACCACCGTATTTAACGCCTTTACTAACTTGTTGTTCGCCTGTGTACGGATTTGTTGTACAACCAGATAAAGCCATACCAGCAACTAAAGTTGTTACTACTAATGCGCGCATAATTTTTCTCCAAGAACAAATTAAATATTAACGAATGCATTCTGTTGCAAACAAAGCATAGGGTGCCATGTGTTTTTTGTTAACAAATCAACTTTTCAATACAAAAATACATTAATACGGGTAGTTTCTGATCAGTATTGAACATCTGCACAGAAAGTAAACATTAAGAACTTCCAACTCGCGCCCACAGCTATATATGGAACCCATCTTCTACCGTTACTTTTTTCAGCCGTTAAAATTAAAACAAAGTTAATATACAACTGTGCACCAATAAACATTGCCCTCACCAAACTAAATCAATATGATACTGCCAAGCGATATTTAATAAGTTTTATTGAAGCTGCACACCTAAGCCGCATATTTTGATCGGAGCCTAATCAATGGCACGTATTACTACATTAACTTCTCCAACAACGCTCATTGAGCGCGCCCGCGGCTTAATGATCGGCACTGCAATTACTGCCAGTACGTTCACTGTCGGGCCGCCCGTCTTGGCGATTGGCTTAGTACGCGCAATCATTCCAAAGCAAATTGCAGGTCAGAAACTTAATGCTTTAGCAATCAATGTGGCAAACAAATGGATCGGTTTTAACAGTTGGTTGATTGAAAATGCTTTGCCTGAAATTGAATGGCAATTGACCATGCCGACAGATTTGAGCTTAGACAAACAATACTTACTCATCTGTAATCATCAAAGTTGGGTGGATACCACCGTAATGCAGCATATTGGCTTACCCCGTATGCCCTTAACGCGTTTCTTCACCAAATGGGAACTTATTTTTATTCCTTTTCTTGGTTTAGCATTTAAGATTCTCGGTTTCCCAATGATGAAGCGTCACAGCAAAGACGCCATAGCGAAAAACCCAGCACTCAAACTCCAAGATATGCTGGAAGCTAAACGTTCTTGTGCAGGACTATTAAATCAACCTTTTACATTATTAAACTATTTAGAAGGGACACGCTTCACTGCAAAAAAACATGCCGCCCAAAAATCACCTTATCCGAATTTACTGAAACCAAAAGCAGGCGGATTAGGGCTAGCGCTTCAAATTCTTGGAAAGCAAGTAGATGGTCTCATTGATATGACCATTGTTTACCCAGACGGCATTCCAGGTTATGGAGATTTTTGGATGGGGCGTGTTCGACGTGTCGGTGTCGATTTACGTGAAATTCCGATCCCGGATTGGGTCTTAGTGGGTGACTACGAAGAAGATCGTGAGTTCCGTGCAAAATTCCACACTTGGGTTGCGGTACTATGGGCAAATAAACAACGTACGATTGACCAAATGTTGCAGCGTTTCAATCATACTGATGATGCATTAGCACCTGCAAACATTCAGATTGGTGCTAAATAACTGATGCATTAAAGATTACAAGGAACACCCACATGGATGCCACTCAGACTACCTCATCGTCCATTAAGCATGAGGATAGTCAAGCTCCAACACCACGTCAGAAGCCTAGTAAAATTAGCTTGGCCTACGATGTGATGATGGTTATTTTCATTTTGGTGAATCTGTTCCTACTCGCTGTTGAATACGGGCTTAATGCAAAATTTAGTTGGATGATTCACCTGATGGAGTTTTTGCAGATGTCGCCATCTGCTCAAACTTCGTTTAAATCAATCCTCAGTGATGCCAATGCTTTTTTCACGATATTCTTAATTATTGAACTGTCCATCCGATGGATTATTGCCATTGTCCAAAAGCAGTACTATCGCTGGTTTTTCTTTCCGTTTGTTCATTGGTATGAAGTCTTAGGTTGCCTACCGATTCTGCGCCCACTGCGTTTATTACGCGCAGCGGTCATCGCTTACCGATTATATTTATTAGGTTATCCAGTACTCCCACGCCGTTGGATTAGCAAAGGTAAATTTTATTATGAACTCGTTTTAGAGGAACTCTCTGATCGGATTGTGCTTCGAGTCATCGATGGCATAACCGCTGAACTCCAACAAAATAAAACGCATTACGAACTCGTTGAAAAAATTATCCAAAAACACAAACCCATGTTTATCAAAACATTATTAGAGTTATTGGAAAAAAACCTACCGACAGCAATCAATCAAAATCAAGCCGTAATTAGTCAATATGTTTCTGGTGCGGTAGAACGTTCACTGCAAAACACGCCTGAATTACAGCAAATCCTGCATCTCATGCCTGTCGTTGGCACTTTATTATCCAACCGCTTAGAAGCCATTGGCGCACGGCTTGGTGAGAATCTTGCATTAGAATTGATGAATCCATTGATCCAAGTTCCAAATCCGCTTTATGCTGAAGTGGTAAACCAAGTCGGAAAATTACAGGTCCATACATTAGAGCTTGAAACACTTGTCGACTCTATTGTGATTGAGGCATTACAAGTCATTCGTGATCAAGTCTCGATTCAGCAATGGAAAGTACAAGAGAAGATTTTCCCAAATCAAACACAGGTCGAATAAGTTGATGGTTGCAAAGAACCTCTCGCTCAACGATGCCAATTTGGTTCAGATGAATTTGCATGATTTTAGATAGAATTCTCCAAGGTTATCTCTAGCACTTACTGATATTTTGCACTACGATGCGAGCTGCGCTATTAAATGAAAAATAACTTCATAAACGCTCCTATTGTTAATACACGGACACGATTACTTAGTCGTCGGCCACAAGGACACCTCCACACATGAGCGATATTCGCCTGAATGGCAAAATGGTTAGCTTCACCCGCATCACCTTAGAAACTGACAACCTTGCACGCATTGAAAACGACATTGGCGAATTGGCGAATAAACTTTACGGAATGCCTGTCATCGTCGATGCAACCATTGCGCTTCCTTTAGACCATATTCTCGACTTGCTACGTAAACAGGGTCTACAACCTCTAGCAGTCGTGGAAGGGTCTCTTGCTGAACAAGCACGTGCAATTCAATTCCCTGTCTTGGCAGCCGATCCTGCCATGCAGCGTGTGACACCAACTGAACCTGCTGCAGAACCAAAGAACAACACGTTTGGTATGAAGAATAAACCATCGTCTACACAAGATAGTGGTAACGGCGATACGCTACACACAGAAGTCTTGCGTACTGGTCAACGTCTCGTTGTTGATCAAGGCGACATCATCCTCATGGCTGACATGAATAGCGGCGCAGAACTGATTTCAGCAGGTTCAATTCATGTATATGGCACAGCTCGTGGCCGGTTAATGGCAGGAGCTTCTGGTGCATTAAATGTGCATATTTTTTGTCAGAAATTAGAAGCTGAACTGGTTTCAGTATCTGGCACTTTTTGCGTTTCCGAAGACATTCCAAGTGAAATGATTGGGCAAGCGGTGTATATCAGTTTATCGAATGATGGCACGCTTGAATTCAATCTCATCAATCCATCGTGATCGACAGAGCTAGACAACTCAAGGCTAATGGGGCAAATTCTGTTACATGTTTCGTAACATTGTTGCCATAACACCAACTTGGGTATACTGCTATCCTTGGTCGGGTTTTTATTTAATAAAGTTTTATTCACTATGAATAGTAATTTAAAGTTTTAATGCTATTTTTTAACAAAAACACTGGTGCTGTCATCGCAAGATCAATATCAGGCAAAGGAGTTTAATGTGGCGAAAATCGTTGTCGTAACCTCAGGTAAAGGCGGAGTCGGCAAAACGACGACAAGCGCATCATTTGCCACAGGTTTAGCCTTACGCGGCTATAAAACAGTTGTTGTAGACTTTGATGTGGGCTTACGTAATCTTGATTTGATCATGGGTTGTGAACGTCGCGTCGTCTATGATCTCGTCAATGTTATTCATAACGAAGCACGTCTATCACAAGCACTCATCCGTGATCGTGAAATCGAAACACTTTATATCCTGCCAGCCAGCCAAACACGCGACAAAGATGCGCTAACAGACGAAGGCGTTGCACGTGTAATCGAAGAGCTTTCAGCAGAGTTCGACTACATCGTTTGTGACTCACCAGCGGGTATTGAGCGTGGTGCAATTCTCGCAATGTATCATGCAGATGAAGCACTGATCGTTACGAACCCAGAAATTTCTTCTGTTCGTGACTCTGACCGTATCATTGGTATGCTGCACAGCAAAACCAAGAAAGTTGAACAGAATATTGGCCGCGTCCGCGAACATCTCGTTATTACCCGCTTCGATCCAGATCGTGCGAGCCGTGATGAAATGATGACTATTGATGACATTTCAAAAGACATTCTGAAAGTACCAACTCTCGGCGTTATTCCGGAATGTACTTCAGTACTGAATGCATCAAACCAAGGTGTACCAACGATTCGTGATATGGACTCAAAAGCGGGTCAAGCTTATGATGATCTCGTCGCACGTTTCCTCGGTGAAGACCGTCCTTATCGCCATATTCAGCCACAAAAACAAGGCTGGTTGGCACGTTTCTTTGGAGTGCAGCCATGAGTTTTTGGGCAAACTTATTTAAAGGTGAACCAGCACCAAGCAGTCGCAAAACAGCGGCTGATCGCTTGAAAGTGATTATCGCCACTGAAAATCGTTTAGGTCGTCGCTTGTCTCAAGACACGATTAATCGCATGAAATCTGAAATCATGGAAGTTGTTAATCGCTATGTCCGCGGCGTAAACACCCATGATATTCACATGACAGTACGCTCTGAAGATAATATCGAAATGCTGGAAATGAACATCAATTTACCTGAAGACCAACCGTCTTAAGGTAATCGTGCGATACCACACTGCATATTTTTAATTGAATAATGATATGCAGTTCTTTTTCTTTATTGATGAAGAGATTTAAGGCAAAATGACTCACCTCGTGGTGCATGTCGTTTTGCCTTTTTTTATGGCTTAAACCAGCTCACCACAGAAAAGATTGATCGAATTATTGGAGTAATCATGGCTTTTAATCAGCCCGCAACTTTTAACGAAGAATGGTCAGATAAACGCGTATTCGCTTTTTTGAATCATTTACCGCCTGAAGCCGTCGATGCAGATTTTCATGTGCTATATGATGCTTATAAACACATGCGTCCTTTTGACTATGAACGTCTGTTAGTCAAATTTAAAGAACTGGGTCGCAATGTAAATGCACTGGATAGCAAAGGCCGCACCTTGGCACAGGTCATCGCAGCACATCCAAGCCAAAACACTGCATTTCTTGAACTACTTACAAAGTTTTCTTAATTTTTAATGATGAATCCAAAAAGGCTTTACCGAATGACCTATGTAAATGGTGTGCAATTATGATGAATAATGACGTGTTGCGCAGCGTACGCTATATGCTCGATCTTTCCGACAGTAGCATGGTCGATATTTTTGCCTTGGTAGACTACACCGTTGCTGAAACTGATGTCGTCGATTTCTTACGTGCCGAAGATGATGAAGCATTTTTAGCAATACCAGACGACTCAATGCTGTATTTCTTGAACGGTTTGGTTATTCATTTACGTGGCAAGAAAGACAATGAGCCCCATGTACGAGTCAAACTTCCAAATTCAAACAACCTCATGCTCAAAAAACTGCGTGTGGCTTTCAATTTGAAAGATGAAGACTTGCAAGAAATTCTTAAATCAGTCGATTTCAATGTTTCTAAACCAGAACTTTCTGCGCTATTCCGCGCAAAAGGTCATAGCAACTACCGTGCATGTGGTGATCAATTCCTGAGAAACTTCCTCAAAGGTTTGACCATGCGAATTCGTGCTTAGTTTTCTAAACTGAGTCAACAAAGGCCGTGATCTTATTTATAAGTCACGGCCTTTTCCACGTCTGGCTTTTCACTGCAAATACAATGTTCGTTGTAACTCAAAAATTGCACATAAAAAAACACCCCAGTCTCTTTAGAGATTGGGGTGTATTAGTCTAGCTTGTTTAGGGCTAGGAATAATGAGCTGAGGATGCCCTACTCTCACATGGCGAATGCCACACTACCATCGGCGCAAAGAGGTTTCACTTCTGAGTTCGGGAAGGGATCAGGTGGTTCACTCTCGCTATAGTC
>JANYEL010000099.1 GCA_025363155.1 Moraxellaceae bacterium | reverse complement strand
TTCGGTTTGAATGGCGTAACAAAATGGCTGTATGTTAATTGCTGTGCGCTTTGCTAGGATCGAACAAGCCAAAAGCCATTTTCAAGTAGCGAGAACCATCATGTCAGGATCGACGAGTTACTCCCAGATTGCAAAAAAGGTCGCGAGTTTTAGCGGTAACTCGAAAGTTTTCTTATTCGCGGTTGGTCTCATTCTGGCATGGATTATCACGGGACCAATCTTTCACTATAGTGATACGTGGCAATTGGTTATCAATACCTTTACCACGATCATCACATTCCTAATGGTCTTTCTGATTCAAAATACTCAGAATCGCGACACACAAGCCATTCAAACCAAACTCGACGAACTGATTCGGGCGACGCAAGGCGCGCATAACTACCTCATTGATTTAGAAGACAGTGCGGAAGAGAATTTGAAAAAATGCCACGCCAAATACCAAGCGCTCGCCAATCAAGCAAGAGATGAAATCAGTCGTGGCGAAGTAGATACAGGAACACCAGAAGCATAAAATTGAACTACAAGCTCACGCCATCGTGGGCTTTTTTATTTTTGGTTAATGACTCAAATAACACGCGGCACGGAGAAGACTCATGCTCAGCCCAACATGCTTTCGCCTATTATTGATTCCTGCCTGTATTGCCGCAAGTAATTGTCAGGCAGAACCAACAAACAAGACTCCTCTAGCCTCTCCGATTGCCTATCCAACTGCTGATGCTGGACTGGGCGAAAAGCTATCTCCAGACGAGCCAATGTACGCCGATAAAATTGCGTTAGAAATCGAGAAATCCACTCGCAAACAATATGTCGCAGGCAATGCAAAACGTGATGCGCACCCCAAAGCTCACGGCTGCGTAAAAGCTGAATTCCATGTGCTCGCAAACGTACCAAGCGAATTAGCTAAAGGTATGTTTGTTCCAGATAAAACCTATTCTACTTGGATTCGCTTCTCAAATGGTGACGGCGATGCCACGAAAGCGGACATCAAAGGCGATGCACGCGGCATGGCGATTAAGATTTTAGATGTCGCAGGAAACAAACTCTTGGAAGATGAAAATCAAGCATCGACTCAAGACTTTATTATGATTAATCATCCTGTGTTCTTCGCCAATGAACCGAAAAGCTATTTAAAACTGATTACTGATGTAAATGGCAATCTGTTGCAAAAAGCCATGATTCCATTTGCGCTGGGCATTAAAGGAACCAAAATCGCGTTGCAAACGACAAGTTCAAAAATCCCCAACCCCATGCAAACACGCTACTTCTCCATGGTGCCTTATCAATTGGGTACTGGCGCGGATCGATTAGCGGTGAAGTATTCTGCTCGCTCATGTTCAAATGCCACTGATCCAATTCCAAGTAATCCTGAACATAACTATTTGCGTTCTGCGTTAAAAAACACGCTTCAAAAAGGCGATGCTTGTATGGAGTTTTTAGTCCAGCCTCGAACTTCAAATGATATGTCCGTTGAAGACTCGATGACCGAATGGGAAGAATCAAAAGCGCGGTTCTACAAAGTGGCGACCATTCGTATTCCTAAGCAGGAATTTGATACGCCCGAGCAAAACAAGTTTTGTGAGAACTTATCATTCAGTCCATGGCACGCTTTAGCTGAACATAAACCGCTAGGCGCGACCAATCGTATGCGCAAAGTGATTTACGATCATATCAGCCGCCTAAGACATGAAATGAATTCGGCGGCTAGGCAAGAGCCGAAGTAAAATTGATTTGAAAATTTAGGAACGAAAAGGAACACCATGAAGACGCTTGCCTTTATCCATCGCAATGATACTCATTTTGCGGTAGGCGATTTCTCACCCGTGCTCTCTGTTTTTTCGCATTACGAACTGGGTAATACCATTTCCCCGTTTCTACTTTTGGACCACATCGGGCCCGGGCGTCTCCAGCCTTTATCAACTCGTAAAGGAGTCAGTGAGCATCCACATCGTGGCTTTGAAACCGTCACGATCGTTTATAAAGGTGAAATTGAACATAAGGATTCAAAAGGCGGTGGTGGCATTATTAGCGCGGGTGACGTGCAATGGATGACTGCCGCAGCGGGCATTGTTCATCAAGAATTTTTCAGTGAAGCCTTTAGAGAGCAAGGCGGTGCCTTTGAAATGATTCAACTCTGGGTCAACCTTCCCGCCAAAGATAAGTTAAGCACACCCAGCTATCAAAGTCTTGCCAGCGCGGACATCCCCACGATTGAACTCCCCGACAGCAGCGGCTCAGTCCGAGTGATTGCAGGTCAATTCAATGGCATCTCTGGCCCAGCCAAGACGCATACTCGTATCAATATCCTCGATGTCCGAATGCGTGCGGGGCAATCGACTATATTCAATGCAGAAGCTGGCGACACCGCGCTCGTTTACTTAGTGTCTGGTCAACTTCGATTCGACACCGAACAAATGGAAGCTGCGGGGCTAGCCGTTATGAGCAGCCATTACGCCGACTTCTCAGTCGACACCATTGCGGATAGCCATTTTCTGGTATTAACTGGCGAACCGCTTAATGAGCCAATTTTTGGTCGCGGCCCTTTTATCATGAATACCTATGAAGAGATTTTACAGGCGTTTGAAGATTCAAAAAATGGGAAGCTGGGTTAGTTTCACCTCATCATGAGGCAGTCAAAACATTCTGTGAAAAAACCACTAAAGTCTGCGATGTCCACTTCGACTCCGCTCAGTGAACTTTATATTCTTAACTGATCAAAACAAAAAACCGCCTATTCAAATAAGCGGTTTTTTCATTCAATAATTCTTAAATCTTAACGGCGAATACTTCGCGTACGACGTAATTGATGCAACACCGACACCAACAAATCAATTTCTTCAGTGGTGTTATAAAAAGCCAATGAAGGACGAACTGTGGTTTCTACTCCAAAGCGACGCAGAATCGGTTGTGCACAATGATGACCGGTACGTACCGCAATACCTTCTTTGTTCAATGCTTTACCCACTTCTTCGTTGGCAAAACCTTCCAAAGTGAATGACATGACACTGGCTTTTTCGCGTGCCGTTCCGATCAACCGCAGACCTGAAATACTGCTCAGTCCATGCTGACCGTATTCCAGCAAATCGTGCTCGTAGCGGGCGATATTATCTAAGCCAAGACTTTCGACATATTCAATCGCCGCACCAAGACCAACCGCATCAGCAATATTCCCCGTTCCTGCTTCAAACTTGTTTGGTGCAGGTTGGAAAATAATTTGCTCAAAGGTCACATCTTCGATCATATTGCCGCCGCCCTGCCAAGGTGGCATTTTGTCGAGCAATTCTGCTTTGCCATAGACGACGCCAATGCCCGTCGGGCCAAAAATCTTATGGCCAGAAAAGACAAAGAAGTCCGCATCCAACGCCTGCACATCGACACGTAAATGCGCCACAGATTGCGCGCCATCGACCAACACTTTCGCACCTACTTGATGTGCTAAGGCAATGATTTCAGCAACTGGCGTAACTGTGCCAAGTGCATTTGACACCTGCGTCACTGCAACGATCTTGGTACGCTCGTTGAGTAACTTACGATACTCATCGAGACGAATTTGACCCGTATCATCCACAGGAATCACACGCAGTTTCGCACCGACTTGTTTAGCCAATTGAAACCAAGGCACGATGTTGGCGTGATGTTCAAGATTGGAAACGATGATTTCATCACCAGCACCAATATTTTGCACACCCCACGTTTTCGCAACTAAGTTAATCGCTTCGGTCGTGCCTCGGACAAAGATCACTTCACTTTCAGACTTCGCACCCAAGAAACGGGCAATCGTCTTACGCGCATGTTCATACGCATCGGTCGCACGCGCCGCCAGCTCATGCGCGGCACGGTGAATGTTTGAGTTTTCGTGTTCATAAAAATACGAAATGCGCTCAATCACCGACTTCGGCTTATGCGTCGTTGCGGCATTATCCAACCAGACCAGCGGACGACCATTGACGCGCTCCTGCAAAATCGGGAAATCCCGACGCACTGATTGCACATCAAACGGCTTATGCGCCGCGCTCACAGGCACGATGCTGGTTGGTTTGTCTTGCCACGCTGAACCGCTGCTCGGCACATCAAGAAAATAAAACCCTGACGGACTAGGCTGTGGTGCAACACTTGGCGATGCACGATTTGACGTACTACCCGCCAATAATGCTTTCAACGAATCAGCACCAGGCAAACCAAACGACTGTGCAAATAGCGCTTCATCGGGCACATCAGTCGGCGTAGCTTTTGATGTTGGTGCAGGCGCGCCCCCTTCATTTAAGAAGTAAAACGGCGAAGCATCTACATCATTACCACCACGACCAAATGCTGAACTTGGCGCAGCGCCAGCCACATTGGACGGCACACTTGGCGTCAACGATGTCACATCAGACGTTCCCACAGGAGTAGGAGATCGTGCAGGAGCTGAAGGCAAACTTGCACCACCAACCACAGGCAACGATTCTGCTTTTTGCTCTGGTGAATCAAATGACGTCGGCAAATTACCCTGTGAAACCGCAGGATTCAAACCTTGACTCGTCGCCACCGCAGGCGCACGTCCACCCAATGCAAGCAAAGGATCAACCGCTTGCGGAGGATGACTTGCGCCAGATCCTTGCAAGAAATAAAACGGCGAATCATTACCCACTACACTCGGTGACGGCGAACCAGCCAAAACAGGAACACTCGGTGTCACGGTCGCAATTTCTGGCGTGACGGGTGAATACGGTACTTGCGGCAAATTTGCACCACCGACCACAGGCAACGATGCCGTTTTCTTCTCAGGTGAATCAGGAAGATTAGGAATGTTGTGTGGCAACTCTGGATTCAGCCCACGACCAGTCGCCAGCGCATGCGCACGCCCACCTAATGCCAAATACGGATCCGCGGGTTGCGGAGGCGTTTCTGGTACATCAAAGTTAGGACGCTCACCCGGCAGCGCCTGAAAAAGCGCGCTAGCAATCCGACTTAACGTTGCTTCATCAGGCAAACCAGCAGCTCGCGGATCAGGAGTCAAACCTGACACGCCGCTAGGTGCTGAACTTTGCAAATTACTTGTACTTGTCGGAATAGTCATGATATTTGCCAATCTCCACGTCTTCGAGAACCGCCAACGCATCTTCAGTCAGCACCGCCAGCGAGCAATACAACGAAATCAAATATGACGCGATTGCACTTCGGTTAATTCCCATAAACCGCACAGACAAGCCCGGTGCTTGTTCGCCTGCCAAACCAGGTTGGAACAGACCGACCACACCTTGACGCTTCTCACCGACACGGATCAGCAGAATTTTAGTTTTGCCATCTTCCACAGGGATTTTGTCCGATGGAATCAGTGGCAGACCGCGCCAAGTAATGAACTGCGAACCGAACAAGCTAACGGTTGGTGGTGGAACGCCACGACGGGTACATTCACGGCCAAACGCAGTGATCGCAGCTGGATGCGCCAAGAAGAAACCCGGCTCTTTCCATACTTTCCCAATCAAATCATCGAGATCATCAGGTGTTGGTGCGCCAGTTAATGTCGAAATACGTTGTGAATCTGCAACGCTTGCGAGTAGACCGTATTCTGGATTATTGATCAGTTCGCTTTCTTGACGTTCTTTGATCGTTTCAATGGTCAAACGCAATTGTTCACGAATTTGATCGTGTGGACTGTTGTAAAGGTCAGAAACACGTGTGTGAACATCAAGAACTGTAGACACACCATTCAAGAAATATTCGCGTGGTGACGTGTCGTAATCGACGAAAGTTTGTGGCAATTGCGACTCATCGCGTTGAGTACATGCAATTTTAATATCATCCGCATTGCTTACGCGGTTGACGCGATAAATACCCGCTTCAACTGGCAGCCATTGCAATAAATGCACTAACCAACGCGGCGTAATCGTCGATAGTTGCGGGGCAGTTTTTGTGGCATTGGCAAGCTGGCGGGCGGCGGAATCGCCAAGTGCCTGTGCCAGTGGTAAATCGTGTTCTTTCGCCATGACTGGCTCCTATTAGATTAAAAACGCTAAACGAACTACTCTTCTAAAACGACTCTTTTTAAAAACAAATTTGCGTAAAAATGACTCAACTAGACTAAAGCTTTTTTCTTCAGCATAAAATACGAATAACTTATATCTAAAGTTCATAAGTCATTAAATTATAAGAATACTTATCTTATTTTTAGATCACCACATACTCAAAAATACCACTTCCTTCATATAGCAATAAAACCTTCAACATGAAAAAAAAGACAAAGCTTCGCCGCTGTGGTGAGCGCCCTTTTTGGCGCTTCAAACCACATTCAAACTTCAATGGACAGATTTAAATTTCAGCAATGATCAGAACAATCATTACCATTTCAGGTTACGTCTTTTGTTGTGAAGCATCTTGCTGAGCGATATGACTATTCGGCGGAACGCTACGCGTCAACCACACATTCCCGCCAATGGTCGAGCCTTTGCCAATCGTCACGCGACCCAAAATCGTCGCCCCCGCATAAATCACCACATCGTCTTCAACAATCGGATGACGCGCATAATCTTTTTGCAACGTACCGTCTTCTGCAACTTCAAAACGTTTCGCACCCAACGTCACTGCCTGATACAAACGCACGTTTTTACCAATGATCGCCGTCTCGCCAATCACTACACCAGTGCCATGATCAATGAAAAAACCTTGATCAATTTGCGCACCTGGATGAATATCAATACCTGTCAATGAATGCGCCAGTTCCGACACAATCCGCGCCAATAAAGGCACGCCAAGCACATACAACTCATGCGCCAAACGATAATAAATAATCGCCTGCACACCCGGGTAGCACAACAACACCTCATCCACACTACGCGCCGCAGGATCACCGTCATACGCAGCTTGTACATCGGTATCTAATAAACGACGCACCTTTGGCAATGCTAATGAAAAGGCACGAACCACTTCAATTGCATGTAGCTCAATCACTTCGGTCGCAGGTTCAGCATTACTATCGACTTGAGTCGCCGATGCGCGATAACGTGCCTCGTAATACAACGCTAAACGCACTTGTTCATACAACCCATTGAGCGCCGTGTCTAAGGTATAACCGATATAATAATCTTCGCCTTCTTGGCGTAAATCCGCAGGGCCCAGCCGCATTGGAAACAACGCGCCAGCTAGTGCTTCAACGATTTCACGCAATGCTTCCCGCGAAGGCAATTCACGACCACCAAATTCGCGGGTGCGCTTCTGTGATTCACGCCAGCGAGCACGCTCGGCCCGCAACTCACTGACGATTCGACCAAGCTGCCAATTTGGGCTTTCTAAATTCGCCTTATTACTGGCTGTTGGTTCTGTTGTCTGTAGTGCATGCGCTTGGTTTGCAACAAACAAAACTGGCTCGCTCATGCCTTTTACTCCTTAAACCACTCTTTTAATCAGCCTAACTGATTCAGCCAAATTGCGCCAATATCTCATTTGAATATGATTTGTAGTGATTAACCCTAATCAATGCAAAACAAACAGTCTCATCTTAAAAAATCAGTCTTGCACCCAAGGCAAATCTGCAAAACGCCAGCCACCCACCGCACCGCGTTGCTGCTGTTCATTCA
>JANYEL010000090.1 GCA_025363155.1 Moraxellaceae bacterium | reverse complement strand
ACTTCGACTAAGCCACTATCAACCATTTCTTTGATTTGTGCCCAGCTGAGCATTTCATCGCGTGACACTGAGCGACCATCAAAATTCACCACTTCACCCGAAGTCGGTTCTAACCAACTGCCGACGACTGCAATCACGGCTGGCGCATTAAATAACTTCAAGATCGGAAAAGCACTGGTATAGACCGAACGATAGCCATCGTCGAAGGTGATGAGGACGGCGCGTTCAGGCAAAGGCAGTTTTCCTGCGCGTGCTGCCAAAACCTGATCGACACTGACAAAGTGGTAACCGTTGTTCTTTAACCAGTCCATTTGACGGACAAAATTGGTTGGCGACACGGCGTACTGAGGGATCAGCGCGTTCTTTTTATCGGCGATTTCATGATAGCTGATCACTGTTAATTCAGTCGGCAAGGCAGCAAAGGTCTGTGTACCAGTGAGGCACAACATCCACAGGGTGAGAACAGCAAGCAGTCTAGTCATGATTTCGCACTGAAAAGTTATAAAATACAGAAAATTAAATCACATTGTTGCACAATAATTGTGCAGTTTGGGTGGCGCATTCTAGCAGGAACATTTTAAATATTTTCATCAATTTGATAGTCTGAAACAATCTTTCTACATATAGATATTATATTTTAGTTAATGGTTTGAATCTATTAATTTTATTGATGTTGATTGCGTTCTTATTCATGAGCGCATTCCTGATGAAAAATATCCAAAGAGACATTTTACAGACACAGCGTAACATTACGCAGTGATGATCCGTTTTACACTCAAGCAATCACTCCAATTGCTGTGGTGCACTGCGTTCACAAGAATAAAAAACAAGACGATTGAATCGAAATCTAGCTGATGTGTTTTTAACTATTTTTCAGTCTTGATCAAGCAAAGTGCAGAGGCTTATAGTTAAGCTGATCCCAGCATTTCGCAATGTCAAAGAACCACAAGAATAGTCAGTATAAAGTGGAGTTTAGTTCATGGAATATAAGGATTATTACCAAGTCCTTGGTGTGCCGCGAACAGCGACACAGGATGAAATCAAGCAGGCTTATCGGAAGCTTGCACGCAAATATCATCCCGATGTTAGCAAACACACCGATGCCGAAGAGCGTTTTAAAGAATTGGGTGAGGCGAATGAGGTCCTCAAAGATCCTGAAAAACGCGCTGCTTATGACCAAATGGGCAATCAATGGAAACAGGGGCAACAGTTCCAGCCGCCGCCGAATTGGAATGAGGGTTTTGAGTTTAGTGGTCGCGGGGCGGAAGCGGGTCAAAGTGCTTCTGGTGAACCGTTTGGCGGTGGCTTTGGACACAGTGATTTCTTCGAATCGTTATTTGGTCAGCAGGCGCGGCAGCCCAGACAACATTCTGCGCCAGCACAGGGTGAAGATCATCATGCGAAGGTGCTGATTGATTTAGAAGATAGTTATCGCGGCGCGAAACGCACTATTTCACTGCGCATGCCGACGGTGGATGCCAACGGTCATGTGGTGATGGCGGATCGAACATTAGACGTTAGTGTTCCGAAGGGCATTCGAGCCGGTCAGCATTTACGGTTGGCAGGTCAAGGCGGGCAAGGTGCTCGTGCGGGTGCAGCAGGTGATTTATTCCTTGAGATTGAATTCAAACCGCATGGGTTATTTCGAGTCGATGATCGGGATGTATATTTAATCTTGCCGCTGGCACCTTGGGAGGCCGCCTTGGGCGCAACGGTCGACGTGCCGACGCCAGAGGGTCAGGTCTCCTTGACGATTCCACCACATTCTACTGCTGGGAAAAAACTGCGACTCAAAGGGAAAGGCATTCCTAGCGGATCCGTGAATAGTCCTGCTGGCGACCAATATGTGGTGCTGGAGATTGGATTACCGCCTGCAAACAGTGACAAAGAAAAAGAGGCATATCGGGCAATGGCAGAAGCCTTTGATTTTAATCCACGTCGTCATTTTCCAAGCCATTGAACGCGCTAAAAGGAGGATTGATCATGAATGAATTGAGTAAATCACTAATTCACGGTGTGGTGGTTGAAGAAGAATTGCATTTGACCTTGCATGAACTGTGTCGCGCGTGCCAAGCGCCGCTTGAGCAAGTGCAGGTTTGGGTGGTGGAAGGCGTATTGGAGCCGATTGGACAGGCGCCGCACGAGTGGCGGTTCACTGGACAGTCGCTGCGTCGTGCGCGGTTGGCGTTGCATTTAACCCGTGATCTTGAGGTGAATGCCTCAGGGGTTGCGTTGGCATTAGATCTACTCGATGAGATTGCTGCCTTACAAGCGCAGTTAAAGCGGGTTAAATTGAGTGAAATGGCGTAAAAATATTGAAATAAACTATTTAATTAATATATTGATCAGGAATATTCCATGAGTCTCATCGCTTCCGCTTTTCCTAAAGTGACTGCCAGTATTGATAATATTCCGTATACCGTTACGATTGTCGACGGCATTCATCGCTGGTTTGCCGATGAATCGGAGTTGGATGGTGGTGCCAATGCCAATGCGGGCCCAACGCCAGTGCAATTACTACTCTCCAGTCTCGGTGCGTGTACGTCGATTACTTTAACCATGTATGCCAAACGCAAAACGTGGCCGTTGACGGGGGTTGAGGTCAATTTGGAATATAACCCGAATGGCAAGCCCGCAGAGGGTAATCAAATTGTGCGGCATATTATCTTGCGCGGTGAGCTGACAGCTGAACAACGTGATCGCTTACTGCAAGTAGCGAATGCCTGCCCAGTACATAAGATTTTGACCGGGAATATCGCGATTGATTCTAGTTTTTCCTGAGGTTTCTTCACGCCCTAAAACAAAAACGCCACTTAAATCCAAGCGGCGTTTTCATTGAGCGTGATATTTAACTTACCATTTGACGGGCTTTTCGCTCGAACCTGGTGTTAAGTCAGCATCAGACAGAGGCGGAAGTTCAGCAGCTTGGACATTGGCAGTGGCTTTTGGTTTCAAGGATAAGCCAACTAAAACGTCATTGCTGATTTGATCAGCCAACAGATCGGCGACAGATGTTTGAACAGATTCATCAACCAATGATCCCATCGTTTGGCGTTGGAGTTGGTTGACGCTGCCCGCGGCTGCAATTTTACCTGTGTTGGCTTCAATCACGCGCCAGCTCAGACGAATTGATTCACGTTGACCAGATGTCGCACCATACAGTGCGCGTCCTTGAACGGTTTTTGCTTCACTGATACGCCCAACCAGAATAAAGTCAGCACCAACTTTTTGTCCAATTCTCGCCATTTCTGCGGGTGCGCCATCCCAATTCAAAAATGCATTCTCGGTCGCCATTTCACCAATGAAATCGCGACTTAATAAGCTTAATTGATGAGAGTTGACCAGTTGTGTACCAATCTGATCGGCTACTTCTGTTGCAAATTCGCTGGCAGTGCCTGAGTTTGCAAGACCAAAGCCTGAACGAACCACTTGGAACGGTAAAACTGCCATGCGTTGTTGATGACTGTCGGCAACGACCGATTGGAATTTGGCAACGTAAGCACGGACTTTAGCTTTGTAGTTCTTCCCCGAGCCTGAGACGCTCAGCACTTGAAAGCGTGAAATCGAACCGCTTGTTTCGCTATTGACGCTAAATACGGGCGAGCTTTTGCCTTGATAACTCCAACCATTATTGGTGGCGACCATTGAGACTTCGCTCGCCATATCAACGCGTGGGCTGACGCGCGTACCATTGACTGATTGCGCTGCTGTGAGTAGTGCGCTGGCAATCGCTTGATCTTGTGTTGGACCTGAACCCGTTGCTTCTTTCATGACTTCTTGAATCGCGGCATGTGCCATATTCATGGTCAAGGCAAATACTGCTGCGCAGATTATTCTTTTCATTATTTAATCCTAAAAATAAAGTCGTGGTAAGCGTTTATAGAACAACGGTTACCACGACTAAAATATTATAAAAACAGTGTTCTCATCGACTTAGATTAGAGACCGAAAGTCGATTTTTTACCTGATTTACGAATTTCTTTTTCGCTGGTCCATTCGACGATACCTGTTTTTAAGTTCAATAATTTCAGGGTGAATTTATAATAAACATCGCTTCGGCCATTTGCATTTTTGACGATGCTAGACAGATTGCCGTTCAACATAAATTCAGCACCGATTTGCGCGCCGACAGGAGCGGCAGTGCGTTTATCAACCATGCCACTATGCTGTTGGAATGCCATTTGGTCAGCGACAGCAGAGACAGAGGTCATATCCACAAAACGGAATTTACCTGAATTAATGAGGCGATTTTGGATCGTATCGGTAATTGACTCGGTATCAATATGTTCTTGTGATTTGTTTTTGATTTTATCAACAAACATCACTGGGCGACGTTTTTGAGTCATTTCAATTACTGGCGGGAATGCCAACATGTCATCGACCATTTTATTGGCAATCGCTTGCAAGTCGGTCGAACCAAAATCTTTAGTCAGGGTTTCTACTGACTGCGCATCACCGTAGGAAACGGATTCGCCACCCATTGAAGCACATCCAGTCAAACTGGCCAAAAGGGTTACTGCGAATAGGGTTTTAGTTGCTTTTAAATTCATGATACTACTCTCAAGATACTATTATTAATAAAAAAACGTTTAATTAAAAAGACCTATGGTTGGGTGTTTTTTTAATCTTTCTTCATGTAAATCAAAACATCTACACCGTTTGGGTTCGGTGCGACGGATTGCACGGTTTTGGTTTCACGGCCTTGCAGTGATAGCGGCTTCCAAATCGCACCTTCTGGGTTGAGCTCGGTACCAGACGCATCGAACCAAACGATTTTGTATTGGAATTCTTGAGCGTAGAACCAGCCATTGCTCAGTGCAAGTGAAGTGCGTTTGATGTCACCGAGATTGGTCATATTGACTTTAGAAACACCAATCCGTGTCGACAGGATCGGGTTGTTAGTGATGGTACGAACGCTCATTTTGCCTGTAGCATCGGTTTGGGTCAGCATCGCATTGGGTGCAGTACAGCCTGACAGGGCAGTTGCTACGGTCAACGCCGTTAATGCAGAAAATATTATTTTGGTCATATAAATGCCTTTGTTCCTTGTTGTGTTTTGGGTCGTACGTTTTAAAGAAGCATTCAAATATGAATGCTTCTTTTTTAGATCATGATTTTTTAGGTACTGTAAAAGTATCTGCACTCATTTGTTGATTGGCTTCAATATTATGAATAAAGATTGTTTGATTGGCTTTAACGTCAATACTCAACGTATTACGGGTCGAACCATTACTGAGTTCAATCGTGTGAGTCCCGACGGGAAGCATCAGGCGCGCGACTTGCGTATTGCTTGGCAACGTTGTCCATGCACGTAAATCAGGCTTTTCACTCGCGGTGTTATATAGGTTGGTCGCCAGTTGACCAAACACTCCGAAGTGATTGCCAATTTCTCTTTGCGCGATATATTTTGCCGTGGAACGAGCCACTTGGGTCGTCAAGTTTGAGACGGTTTTTTCTTTGAGTGTTTTGACAGCTAACACGCCAATATCCGACAGCGGAGTGGTTGTACTTGTTTGCACACCGTTTACCGCAATGGAAAGACTGCTTGGAATGGCGTAGGTCGCAGGATCATAACGGGCATAGGACACATTGATTAAGCCATTGAAGGTCGGAATCGCCAGAGTTGCTGGAATTTTTTGTGGAACCAGCCCTTGTTCGAAGAAAATGACCACGGGAAATTTCTGAGCTTTCGCCGATGGTTTGTTATCTGCATCTAATCGTTTGACATCGAGTTTGATATTGGCATCAGGTTGTAACTCGTACGCTTTTTTGAAATCAACCAGTGCATCATTTCTTTCACCGAGCGCTTCCCATAACGTTGCTGCCATGTAGAACGCATACGCATTTTGATAAGAATTTTTAATTTTACCTGCGATCGGGTCTAGTCCAGCAAAAGCACTGTCAACTGCGGCAGATTCTTGCTCTGTCGATGCGGGCTTATCTTCATTTTTGGTCGCAGCCGCAACGCCTTTCTCAGTTTCTTTACTATGTGCGAGTTCGATTTCGCGTTGAATACGTTGCGCAATGCGCATTTCGACGCCGGCACCTTCAGTATCATTCAGCGCAATATAGTTTAAGGCTTGATAAATATGAGCGAGGACTTGTTCATAGCTTGGAATATTGTAAGGGACAACGGAGTCATTGCTGACTAACGACAATGCTTTAGAGCCAACAGCGGATAAGCTCACCGTTGCTTTTTGATTTTTTGCATCAAGAATGGCAAAGGCGTCATCGAAAGATTTTTTGCTTTCGGCATACTGACGATGCGATTGTTGTAAACGTGCTTTTTCAAGTAAATATAAAGCGGCGTCTTTTGATTTAACTTGATCATCAATCGATTTATAAATCGCGTCAGGTACAGGAGGAATGACGACTGAGCGAAAGTTCTGTGCATCATCACTGTAGCTTTTAAAGAAGCCTGCTTGAGCCTGAGGAAGAGTCGTTAATGTTGCTATGGAAAGCGTGAGTAACAGATAAGCAGATTTTGTATTAACGAGTTTCACTATGACCAGCGTCCATTATTTGAATTGTTGTGGAACAATACCCGTTCACATTTCTTAAATCAACTGTTACATAAATAAATATAAACTGAGCGTACAGGTTCTATTTATGATGAATTTCCAGTAGAAATTTCACTTTGAAGTGTGCTGAGGTGACTAAAATGAAGTCTATCCGCTTGGTTTTATTGGATCTTGATGGAACGCTTTACATTGATAATCAAGTCATCGAGGGTGCAGTTGACGCCGTGAGTCGACTACGTCAACAAGGCTATATCTTACGATTCTTGACGAATACAACGACACGTTCGCAAGCTGAGCTGTATCAGCAACTCGCAAACATGGGTTTTAGTCTTGAAATGAATGAATTAATGAGCGCGCCTGTTACTGCCGTTCTAGAACTCCGTGCATTGCAACAGCAATTCGAACGAGAATTAAGAATTTGGCCTGTCGTTGCTCAGGCGATTGAGCAGGATTTTGCTGAGTTTGATCATGATGAGATCACGCCAGATTTTATTGTACTGGGCGATATTGGCGATGCGTGGAATGTTGTTCTGATTAATCAATTATTCACCGCCATGCACAAGGGTGCAAAATTGATTGCCTTACATAAGAATCGATTTTGGCAAACCCAGAGTCATTTAAAAGTGGATATCGGTTTCTATATTGCAGGTTTGGAATATGTGACGGGACAAACGGCACAGATTATGGGTAAGCCGTCATCATCATTCTTTAATCGCGTACTGGCAGATGTGGATGTCGCGCCTGATCAAGTTGTTTTAGTCGGGGATGATTTGGACAGCGATGTTGGCGGAGCACAGCGCCATGGCATGGGAGGGATTCTGGTTAAAACAGGTAAGTTTAGAGAGCAATATTTAGAACAGTCAACGATTAAACCTGATGGAATCTTAATCAGTATTGTCGAGTTGCCAGAGTTTTTGGCGACGCATTATTCGTAATTGATGATATTTGAAAAATATACCGTAGGGGCTACCCTTATGGTCGCCCGTTTTTGATGTGGTTTTCTAATTCGATTAGCGCGCCCGCTAGGGGGAGCCCCTACAAAACCGTTTAGGGAGTGCAGTAGTTAGCCCTGCATCACTGCGCCACATTTGCTATCATTCGCCCTAATCTTTTGCACCGATCTAAATAAGCCATTATGACAGTCCGTACTCGTATTGCTCCGTCGCCAACTGGTTTTCCGCATGTCGGAACGGCCTATGTTGCCTTGTTCAATCTTTGCTTTGCACGCCAACATGGCGGCGAGTTTATTCTGCGGATTGAAGATACCGATCAAACGCGCTCAACGCCTGAATCAGAAAAAATGATTCTCGACTCCTTGCGTTGGTTAGGTTTGAACTGGGCAGAAGGGCCTGATGTCGGCGGCAAACATGCACCATATCGTCAGAGTGAACGTCGTGATATTTATACCAAGCATTCGCAAATTCTGCTCGATAAAGGTCATGCGTTTAATTGCTTCTGTAGCGAAGCACGTTTGACTGAAGTGCGTAATGCGCAAATGGCCAATAAAGAAACGCCACGTTACGATGGTCATTGTTTAAATCTGTCTGCTGATGAGGTAAATACGCGTGTTGCTGCAGGCGAGGCGCATGTGGTGCGCATGAAAGTGCCAACTGAGGGTATTTGCCAAATCGAAGATATGCTGCGCGGTTTGATTGAGATTCCGTGGGAACAAGTCGATATGCAGGTTTTGCTTAAGCAAGATGGCTTACCGACTTATCATCTGGCGAACGTGGTCGATGATCATTTGATGGAAATCAGCCATGTTCTGCGCGGCGAAGAGTGGATTTCCTCAGCGCCGAAACACAAGTTGCTCTATCAATATTTCGGTTGGGAGATGCCAGTGCTTTGTCATTTACCGTTACTGCGTAATCCTGATAAATCCAAGCTATCGAAGCGTAAAAACCCAACCAGCATTACCTATTACCGTGACATGGGTTTCTTGCCAGAAGCGTTGGTCAATTACCTCGGTCGTATGGGCTGGTCAATGCCTGATGAGCGCGAGAAGTTTACTTTGGCTGAGATGATCGAACACTTTGATGTGTCGCGTGTTTCGCTTGGCGGGCCGATCTTCGATGTGGAAAAACTAACATGGCTCAATGGTTTGTGGATTCGTGATTTATCACCATCCGCACTGCTAGATAAAATCCTTTCTTGGCGTGGTAATCGTGAGCAGTTGGAGAAAATCACTGCCGCGATTCAACCGCGTATCAATACATTATCTGATGCTGCAGATTGGGCGAGTTTCTTCTTCAATGGTACGCCGAAGGCAAGTGCAGCCTTGACTGCTGAATCTTTTGCGCATAAGAAACTGACCCAAGACCAAGTTCGCCAAGTCCTGCAACTGTCACTGTGGCGTTTAGAAAAACTGATGCAATGGAACGAAGACACGGTTAAAGCGACGTTGATGACCTTGTCTGAACAAATGCAGATCAAATTGCGTGAGTTTATGCCGCCGTTCTTCATCGCGATTGCTGGCGGTTCGAGTTCAACGCCTGTGATGGAGTCAATGGCGATTCTGGGTGCGGATTTGACCTATGCGCGCTTACGTCAGGCGGTTGAACTCCTCGGCGGCGTCAGCAAAAAAGAAACTTCGGAATGGCAAAAACTGGATATTCAGCTGGCTGAACCAAAAATTGCTGATCAGGATGCTGAAAAACCAGCCTAAGCAATTGACAGTGCGGATATGAATCCCTAACATGTGCGCCTGCGTGAGGGGATATAGCTCAGTTGGT
>JANYEL010000072.1 GCA_025363155.1 Moraxellaceae bacterium | reverse complement strand
GCATGATGATCGCTATCAAATAATCCTTCCAACTCAATCATCGCGGCGCGGGAAGATTCGACAAATTTCACATCATCATCAAACACAGCATGTTGTCGTTCGAGCAGCGATTCATCGTAATCTCTAAATACATCAATACTTTCTTCCGCAGTTGCTTGATCAAATCCAAGCGCAAGTAATGATGCGTGCGCCATTCCGAGTGAGGATAAATAGGTCTCACGCCAAATCAACTTCACGCCTGCTTCGCGTAACTGATAATAATGATTACGATCACGTGCGCGGGCAATAATTTTCAATTTTGGGTAAGTACGCGTGAGATATTCAGCGGTGATGACCGCTTGTTCAGGATCGTCCAGTGTCAAGACAAACAGTTCAGCGTGCGCAACGCCTGCCGCGCGTAATAGTTCAGGACTATTTGGATTACCATAATAAACGGCATTACCAAATTTACGCACGAAATCGACCTGCCGTGCATCTTTTTCAATAGCAGTAAACTCAATGTGATGCATGCGTAAAATACGACCAACGATTTGCCCAATCCGTCCAAAACCAGCAATAATCACACGATGCTCATGATTAGGGATTTCATCAAATTCACGTTCTGGCGCGGCTTTGGCGAAGCGCGGTTCAAAGAACTTTTCTAATAATAAGAACGCCAGTGGCGTCATTGCCATGGATAAAGTCACGATCAGAATCAATGGCTCAGCAATCGCAATCGGTAGTACTTTTTGTGAGACGGCGGTATTAAACACCACGAAGGCGAATTCCCCTCCTTGCGCCAACGAGACACCCAAACGGACACTAGTCGGCAGGCGATTGCCCATCAGTCGGGCGATACCAAAGAGGATAATGAATTTAAACGCCATCAATCCCAAAGCGCCGCCGATGACTAAAACTGGTTCATCTGCGATTAAAAGAAGATTAGTACTCATGCCCACCGACATGAAAAACAAACCTAATAACAAGCCTTTAAACGGCTGAATACTGGCTTCAATTTCATGACGATATTCGGAGTCGGCAAGCAAAACGCCAGTCAAGAATGCACCCAATGCGACGCTAATATTGAGCTGGTTCATGAGCATTGCCACGCCCAAAATAAAGAACAGGGCAACGGCGGTAAGTAATTCATTTGCGCCACTAGAGACGATGAGACGGAACAATGGACGAACAATAGTACGGCTTGCTAGAACTAAGCCAATAAATACACCAATGACTTTGGCAAAGTAAACAAAGTTAAATCCTTGCTCATCAGGTTGTAACCCTGCATGGCTGAGCAATGGCAATGCGGCTAATAGCGGAATGACTGCAATATCTTGGAATAGCAAGATCGCAAATGCATCGCGACCATGTGCGCTGGCGAGTTGATTTTTTTCACTCAGAAGTTGCAGGACAAATGCAGTAGATGACAGAGCAAAACCAAAACCGATGATGAAGCTGGTACTCAGTTGGCTTTTCAAATCAATGCCAAAGATTGTCGATGAAGGTCCTCCGACCAATAGCCAGACGGTGAACATCAAGATAACGCCTGTCACCAGCACTTGTAGCCCACCTAACACAAAAATTGGACGGCGTAATGCCCAGAGTCGTGAAGGTTGCAATTCTAAACCGATCAGAAATAGCAGCATGACCACGCCATATTCCGCGAAGTGCATGACTGCTTCGGTATCACCCGCTACGTTAAAGCCGCTCGGGCCTAGTATCACGCCCGTTAACAAGTAACCCAGTACGGTCGCCAAGCCATAACGCCGTCCAAGTGGGACAAGCAGTATCGCGGCGCCGAGAAAAATGGTAACTTGCAGCAGAAGCGACATGGATGGATGACTCCAAAAATAGTGCAAAAAATATAGATAGCTCAATGGATTTAACCACATCTGATCATAGCAAGCACAGATGAATATTTTGCTATTGAAGGGGTGATTTATTTTGCGGGTTTCATCGAGTTGGATTTAACGAAAAAATATAGAGATGAAAAGACCAGAATGAAGCCACCGAAAACCTTACATTCAGCCCTGAACCATGCCGTGCAGAAACCGAGACATTCTAGTTTGTTGATTTGGGCAGTGCTTATTCTGGTAATGCTGAGTGGCTTATTGTATTTAGGTTCTAGAGTGAAGCAGCAGCGGATTGTGCCGCCATCAGAGCATTCACATGATCCATCTCAGCATTTGCCCGACGCGACTAACACTAATTTGTCACAAAATCTCTTGCCAACTTTTGAGAAGATTCTTGCAACTCTGCAAGCGCAACATGTGATCAACCCCGTGGTTTATAAAACGAGTCTTGTATTGACTGATGTGGTGACTACTGAGGCAAGTCAGAATCATGTTGCATTGTGGCAACAAGGACAACAACAGCTGACCTTTGTTAAGGCAACAGTGCATGCTGGGGTGGATCTTAGTGAGTTAAGTGTGCAAAGTTTGACTGTGAAGTCCCCTGTAACGCTTCTTTTACCGCCTGCGCGGATTACGCTAACCCAGATTGATCATGTCACGTTGTATGATGTGAGGACGGGTCAACCATCGACCGTACAAATGGGTTTGTCATTGACCAGTGCACAAGAGCAGGCTATTAAAGCGCAGATTGAGCGAGAGTTTTGTCAATCTGAGGTGTTGCTAACGACCACCGAAGATACACGTCAGCATGTCATTTCATTGTTAGATGCGATGAATATTTCAATGATTATTCGAGTCACTGAACCCGTTGGCTGCCAGAAAACGTCGAGTTAGTTTTTTTAGATCTAAGACAATTCCATTGGATCAATATCCAGCGATGCACGCACGCCGCGTCTTTCAGGGATATGCCATAGCGCAGGCCACCACGGATCGATCAATTGATGGAGTAATCGTCTGTCACGCGATTGAATCAAGACATGCCCACGAAACACGCCTGCGCGTTTTTCCATCGGTGCAGGAATTGGCCCCCAGATTTCAAAGCCATGCTTCGCCTCATTTTGACTCTCGTCAATCTGAGCCTTGAGCGCTGAAATCGCTGCATTGAGGAAGGCTTCGGTTTTTGCTGTACTCGGTGATTCCGCGCGGATGAGTACCGCATGACGATAGGGTGGGAGTAGTGCTTGTCTGCGCTCAGTTAACATCTGCTTTGCAAATGCATGATAACCGTCACGGATGAGTGTTAATAACAGTGGGTTTTCTGGATAGCGCGTTTGGATCAACACTTGTCCAGCTTTACTCCCACGCCCAGCGCGTCCAGCGACTTGCATAATCAGTTGCGCCATACGCTCAGACGCACGGAAATCGACACTCAAGAAGCCACCATCGACATCGACAATCGCAACCAACGTCACATGCGGGAAATGATGACCTTTTGCCAGCATTTGTGTGCCGAGTAAGATTGCAGCGCCAGCTTGATTCGCACGCTGGTAAATTTTTTCCCAACTACCCACACGACTCGTCGTATCTCGATCAACCCGAATGAGTGGTTTATCTGGAAAACGTGCAACTAATGTTTCTTCTAGGCGCGCCGTGCCAGTGCCAGTTGGCAGCAGATTGACCGATTTACACTCTGGACAATCTGTTGGCAAGCGACTTTGATAACCGCAATGATGACAATGCAAATGCTGCCTTGGCGTGTAATGCACAGTGAGATGTGCATCGCAGCGTGGACAATCTGCTTGCCAACCACAGGAATCGCACAATAAAACGGGTGCAAAGCCGCGACGATTTAAAAAAACGAGTACCTGTTCTTCTGCTCTTAGCCGCGTTTCAATCGCATCCAGCAGCTGCATACTTAAACCGCTTTCGCGTTTTTTACCGCGTAAATCGATCAAACGAATTTGCGCAAATTCAGCATCACCTGCGCGTTCAGTTAGATGCAAATGGATTAATTTCTTTTCACTTGCTAGATGCAGGCTTTCAAGCGATGGCGTGGCTGA
>JANYEL010000071.1 GCA_025363155.1 Moraxellaceae bacterium | reverse complement strand
TAGAGGCAGCGATATAGCACATCTGTTGTTTTTTAAAATCGATTATGGAAGTTTTCGCTATTTATTTGGTGTTTATGCCATATCCCCGATAAGCATCGATACAACACGAGAGTTAAACATGCCACCAAGAAGGTAAAACATATTGCTTAAGTGTTTTGCGATCCGCTTTGAACGTTGGACACACTGCGTACATTTCAGCCCAAAAATGCGGCGAATGATTAAATTCACGCGTATGACATAGCTCATGCAACAAGACGTAATCTAATAGCTCAGGCGCGAGCAAAATTAACGATGCATTGAGATTAATGCTACCTAATCGAGAACAACTGCCCCAGCGCGTGCGTGCATGACGAACAGTGCAGCCTGAATATTGAAAACCATGTTGAGTGGCAAGTTCGGCCAAACGGTTTGGTAAATAGTCATGTGCTTTCGCTTTGACCCATTTACGTAAATGTTCGTTTTTATTGGTTTCGGGAACACATAGCGTCTGATCGACTTCTTTGATCCGCGAATAATTCGCTGACACATCAAAGACCCAAGTGGCTTGATACACAGGCAAATGAACGTGGTGTTCAACAGTACTATTTGGGAAAAAATGAGGGTTCTGCGCGAGGTTTGCATCATGTTGCTGTTTGCGCTGCTGCAACTTTTGCCATTGTTCTTTGAGCCAAGAATGGGTTTCTCGCAGAAAGCGATCAGTGGTTGCTTGAGATGTTCGTGGTGGAATCGTCACCCAAACCCGATCAGCTTTTAGCGTTAAGCGTAAACGTTTGGCACGCGGATTCACGCGCCATTCGATTTCAGGCAAAGGAGCTTCTAAAACAGAAGTTTCTGGCTGGGGAGTTTCTGACTTGAAAAAATCAGTAAAGATCGACATCAATGAAAATCCCTATGCCAGACGTTCACATCACACCTGACGCGTCACTTCACGCACGCCATTCGGACCTGCGAGCAATGCCAAATCTGCGCCTTGACGCGCAAACAGACCATTACAGACAACGCCGGCAATGTTATTCAGCTCTTGCTCAAGCGCAATTGCATCAAGGATATTCAGATTATGTACATCAAGGATGAGGTTGCCATTATCAGTGACAAAACCTTGGCGATAGGCTGGCGAACCACCTAACTCAACCAGTTTACGTCCAATCGCTGAACGCGCCATCGGAATGACTTCGATTGGTAATGGAAATGCGCGACCCAGTTGTTCAACCCACTTCGATTCATCAGCAATACAAATAAAGCGCTTGGCCACCGAAGCCACAATTTTTTCGCGGGTCAATGCACCGCCACCGCCTTTAATCATATGCAAGTGGCGATCAATTTCATCCGCGCCGTCAATATAGACATCAAGGCTACCAACCTGATTCAATTCAATAACTTCGATACCAACCGCTTTCAATCGCTCTTCAGTTGCTTTCGAGCTAGCAACCGCACCCGCAAGTTTCAGTTGTGGCAATAAATCAATCAAGAAATTGACCGTACTTCCCGTACCAACGCCGATCACGCCGCCTCTCGGGATATGAGCCAATGCAGCTAGAGCAACTGCTTGTTTTAATTGATCTTGATTACTAACAACAGCCATACGAATACACTCGCCAAAATTAAAATAAACAACGCAATAAATTCGCGCTAGTTTATCGTAATTAAGGGTCTCAAGCGTAGCTGTTTCTTGCGGCTACGGATTGATTCTCCTTAAACACGCGCTGGCACATTACGGTTTATACGCGCACGCAATTGCGCGAGGAAATCGGCCACTTTGCTCGACTCTGCTTTCTGAATCGGATCAACAGGCACTTCAACCACTTGCGTTTGCAAACGAACGGGTTGCGCTTTCAATGAATAATGCCTCGTTATCGACGACTCAATATTACGACCCAACAATCCTTTACGCACAGGCTTCGGCAAATAACGGAAAACTTGCGCTTGATTGATCAATTCAACCAAACGAGAAGTATCTTTAAAGTTGGTTAAAACAATGGTCAGCAACTCTGGATGTTCTTGCTTGAGCGTCTTAATCATCGCGCTTAAATCGACATCACCTAAACTCAATTCCGTCACCATAATCGCAATCGATTTAGTGGTGAGAATATTGAGCGCCGTATTAATATCCTGACTCCAGTACACATCATGCGAAGGCCCTAAAATGTCTTTGACTACACTATAAGTATCTTCGTCACGATCCAGCACCAAACACGACAAGCGTTTATTGACGATAATTTCTGGTTCGTCTTGTAATAGTGGTGTCGCTTGAATCATTGGTTCGAGTGGCAATGCTTCTAACTTGCCAGCAATACTGGCCGCTTGCGCAATCGTTTCACGTAGTTCTTTTGGACCCCACGGTTTATTGATATAGCGAAAAATCTCGCCATCATTCAGCGCATCCAGTGCCGCATCCGCATCTGAATATCCCGTCAATAAAATCCGAATCGTATCGGGCGCAATATCACGTGCTTGGCGCAGCAATTCTGTACCCGACATAATTGGCATGCGTTGATCAGAAATGATCACGTGAATTTTTTCTTGGCGTAGAATCTTCAGTGCTTCATTGCCATCGCTGGTTGCGAAAATCTGATATTGCGTGCGTAACAACATACTCAAGGAACGTAAAATTCGTTCTTCATCATCGACCAATAAAATCTTAGGCTTTTCCATCATCCCTCTCCTATCAAATCACCGCTAACATCGCGGGCTGAATGTTATGCTTCGGCTAAAACCGCTTGTGTGGTCTTCACGGCTTGACGTTGTCTCGGTAAAGAAATTCCAAAGCGTGTACCTCGTCCGACTTCGGATGCGACACGAATTCGACCACCATGTTGTTCAATAATTTGGAATGAAATGGACAACCCTAAACCCGTGCCTTCACCGACTGGTTTGGTGGTAAAGAACGGATCGAAGATCTTGGCAACCACTTCAGGCGGCATCCCTTTCCCAGTGTCTTGCACCGAGATATAGACATTGTGTTCATCCGCCCAAGTCTTCACCAAAATCTTGCCTTCGCCTTCGATCGCTTGCGAAGCATTAGTGAATAGGTTCAATAACACTTGGTTAATTTGTGACGGTGCACAGGCGATTTTTGGGATGTCACCAAGTTGCTTGATGACGTCAATCCGATTTTTCAGATTGGTCTTGGCAATCAATAACGATGAATGAATACATTCATTGATCGACACACTATCCGTCATCGCTTGATCAAGGCGACTGAAGTTTTTCAGCCCTAAAACCAACTCATTGATCTGCTCTAACCCATAATTCGTGTCATTGAAAATCGCGGACATATCCTCAAATAATATGTCTGGTTCAATCATATTTTGCAGATCATCAAGTTCTGCTAACTTCTCAGCAATGGCAATATCATTACTATCTGGCGATAAAATTACATCGACTAGCTCTTTATGCGATGTGTGCATCTGACGTAATTGAACCACGAACTCTTGCACAATTTCGACGTTGTTTTTGACATAACCCAGTGGCGTATTGATTTCATGCGCAACACCTGCAACCATTTGACCCAGCGAGGCCATTTTTTCGGATTGAACGAGCTGCGCTTGTGACGACTTCAACTCACGATATGCGCTCGACAATTCACTCGCATTTTTAGCCACTTGGCGTTCCATTGCGCCCAGCAAAGCCAGTACCGAACCTAATCCCAAATATTGCCCTTGTTCGGTAATCACGAAATCTTCGGACAATGGCGAACGAATTTTGGCTGAAATATAATTGGCGGCTTCAGCAACCGAAGTTCGAACATCAACGGCTAAAAAACTTTTTGCCATAAACTCCGCCACAGGCTTACGCCCAAAAAGTTCACGACCAAAGTTTTTCATAAAAATATTATTAAGCTGAAAGCGCGTGATCACCCCGACAGGAATCCCATCTTGAACGATCGGAACAGACAAAACTGCTTCGTATTCTGTCTGCATCAATTGCGTTGCAACATCATTGACACTATCAGTCGGAGCAAATGGCGGAATGTGTAGCGCCAGCGAATAAATATCTGTAACCGAATTTTCTTTCATGATACTCAGATTTAAAGTTGATCAAATTAAGTTGCCAGCACGCATTTTTGGCTGGGCTGACAAATCTATGCATCTCGAAACCACTTCGAACAATCACTTTTACTCAACGCAAACATCAGAAAATAGGAATGAATACGAATCATCAGTAAATGTCGTTGCTCAACGAGTTTTTTGATAAAAATTAGGTTTATGGAGGAGTCAAAAACACCATAGGACTCGAATGGTAATCACGCCATATGACAGAATTGTTAAATGAACGTAATTTAGCCACTGAATCTATTAATCAATAAATGCTTAACTTTCAATTATTAGCAATATTAAAAGCACTTAGGTTCGGCATAAAAGTGATTCAAGTGTTTCTGAGGATTAAATTAACAAGCAGAAATGACAAACCCATGACATTCACAAAACAGTTCTGTGAAGATCATGGGTCAATTGATGTTATTTTTATGACGAATGTGATTTGGCTTTACGATGTTTTTCTTGAAGTCCAATAACGATAGATCCAAATCCCTAAAATAACGCCGACTAAAAACGCGTTTGAAAAAAACGACCAATTCTGACTGGGAATCAGTAGTGCAAATACAAATCCGACTAAAATAAACACTGTTGAAACGACAATCGCCAAAACATTAGACAGCACGACTGCGGTATTAGCACTCATAGATTTTTTTAACCCTCTGAATGCAAAAACCTCTACTTTGCTATAAATAATTCTCGACACATAACCGACAATCACACCAACGGTAAGACCCAACGCAATAATCAAATAACCCATGACATAGACCCTAACGAATACTGTAAAAATGAAAAAGGAGTCAAACAATCAACTCCCCTCAAGTGACTAAAAATAGTATTCCGTAGCAACCGTTACTTAAAATACGGCTGACTCAATTCATGCACCGCATCGACAAAAATGCCCGCATGCGTTGGATCAACCCATTGCGTAATACCATGACCGAGATTGGCGATATAACCTGTTTGGCTCGCATCACCCGTGTAAGCATCTGCAAGCATCGCGGCGACAGATTTACGAATTTGTTCTGGTGAACCATAGAGCGTATTTGGATCAAGATTACCTTGTAAAGTAACGCGCCCAGCAGCAATACGACGCGCATCAGCCAGCGACGTTGTCCAATCTAAACCGAGCGCATCCGCACCGCTGTCGATCATTTGCGGAATCCACTGACCGCCGCCTTTGGTAAACACAATTACTGGCACGCGATGCCCATCATGTTCACGAATCAAACCAGAAATAATCTTGGTCATATAATTCAGTGAAAACTCTGCGTACTCACGATGCGCCAACGCCCCGCCCCAACTATCAAAAATCTGCACCACTTGTGCGCCCGCCAAAATCTGTGCATTCAAATAATCAGTCACCGCAACAGCCAGTTTATCGAGCAAAGCATGTAGCAATTCTGGGGAGCGATAAAGCATTTCCTTCGTGTGGCGGAACTCACGCGAACTACCGCCTTCCACCATATAAGTCGCCAGTGTCCACGGACTGCCAGAGAAGCCAATTAACGGCACACTTCCGCCTAACGCAGAACGAATCGCAGTCACCGCACGCATCACATAATCCAGTGAATCATTGGGATCAATCTTCGGCAATGCCGCAATATCTGCTTCGGTACGAACAGTTTTCTTAAACTTCGGGCCTTCGCCTTCTTCAAAGTACAAACCCAAGCCCATCGCATCTGGCACAGTCAAAATGTCACTGAATAGAATCGCCGCATCTAAAGGAAAACGACGTAACGGCTGCAATGTCACTTCACATGCGAGATCAGTATTTTTGCATAGCGACAAAAAATCACCTGCTTGGCTACGCGTCGCTTTGTATTCAGGCAAATAACGC
>JANYEL010000067.1 GCA_025363155.1 Moraxellaceae bacterium | reverse complement strand
TTTCTCAAATTCTCGGCACTCAATTCCCGTCCAATAATTAACTTTATTGGATAACAAGACACGGGATACGGCATCAGCTTCTAGTTGACTAAAGCTCGGCCATGGCGAAAAAGGACCATTTAACATCGTCAATACATTCCGTAAAAAGTAACTAGATTGAATAGCTCAGGTTGAATAACTAAGATTTAATTTAATATAGAAGGCTTAACAAGCGGTCGCGCTGGATTTCCAACCACAGTCACCCCAGCAGGAACACTTTTGGTGACCACTGCACCCATACCAACGATTGCACCGCGACCAATCACTAAAGGTTGATCAGGGGTACCCTGTTTAATCACTGCACCTGCACCAATATACGCATGATCTTCAATCACGATATTACCATTGCAGCGCACGCTGGGTGCAAAGGTCACAAAATCGCCAATGATACAGTCATGCTCAACATAACTGTAAAGATTCGCCTGAAAATGCTGCCCAATGCGAATATTCGAAGTCAATGTGACAAAGGGACTTAAAATCGCTCCCTCTCCAAGCGAAACCTCATCCATGATCACACAATTACTGGCTTGAATAGACCAAGATAACACCTGATCCTGTTGCAGTCTCAAGGCAATCTTTTCTCGAACATGACTATTCGCGATCGCAACACTCACCCGACGTTCCGAGGCTTCAAGCGCCAAAAAATCAGTATAGTTTACAATTCGATGGCCGTTCACCGACTCTGGATTATGGTTTCCATCGTCAATAAAGACCAGACGGTCAAGGGAGAAACCTTGTTTCAGCACCCATTCTCGCGCTAAAGGCATGATCCCACGACCACAGCCACTCGCCCCATAGATACCAAACAAGGGCTTAGACATGATGATTTCCGTCCTTGCCGACCCCCTCAAACTTAGACATCGTCACTTCGCCTTCTGCACTAATCCCATCTCGCTTCACCACTTTCCTGATCGTGAGCAAGATGATTTTAAGATCTAACCAAAAAGATTGATTCTCAACATACCATGAATCTAATTTGAATTTTTGTTCCCAACTGATCGCATTGCGTCCATTGACCTGCGCCCATCCCGTTACGCCTGGACGGACATTGTGGCGCTTCGCTTGTTCTGGTGTATATAAGGGTAAATATTCCACGAGAAGCGGTCTAGGGCCAACTAAACTCATATCGCCTTTGAGCACATTCCACAGTCCTGGTAACTCATCCAAACTGGTTGATCGCAACAAGCTACCGAACGGCGTTAAACGCTGATCATCAGGCAAGACATAACCATGCGCGTCGATTACATCCAGCATCGTACGGAACTTAAACATCTTAAACGGTTGACTATTTAACCCTGGACGAACTTGGCTGAACAAAATGGGTGAACCCAACTTCAGGCGAACCAAAATACTGACCACCAGTAATATTGGAGAAAATACGAGTAATGCGATTCCCGCCATGAGAAGATCAAATAAGCGTTTAAACATTTACAGGGACGCTCCAGAACTTGAAGGCTGAACCGAATGAAAGACTTGTACAAACTGATCGACGCCCGTTTGAATAGACAGGTTTTTCTGATAATAGGCTAAGCCATTCTGCCCCATCTCAACTAGACGGTCTTGCGCTAGTTGCGAGAATTCAATGACCGCCTGCGCAATTTGATCCGCTTGCTCAGGTTCAACAACGACCCCACACTCAGCATCTCGAATGATATTCGCCGCATCACCGCGAACAGCCATGAGAATGGGTTTACCGACCGCCATATAAGCCTGAGTCTTAGAAGGAACCGTAATAGCAAATAAAGGATCATCACGCAGATGTACCATGAGCAGATCCGCGGCGAATAGTACTTGCCCAACATCCGTCATCGACATTCGCGGCAAGAAAATCACATTTTCGGGTGACTGATCGAGTGCTAATTGCTTCAGTCGTTCGACATCCATCCCACCGCCGACAAAAACAAATTGAATCTGCGGATGCGTTTTGACAACGATCGCTGCAGCGGCGATCACTGCATCGAGCGCCTGAGCTCGTCCCATTGTCCCCGCAAAAACCACATTAAAGCGATTGTGCATACGCTCAGGCTTAATGAGCGATGTTGGCTGGCTGAGCGCTTTCGCATCACACCAATTATAAATCACCGT
>JANYEL010000049.1 GCA_025363155.1 Moraxellaceae bacterium | reverse complement strand
GGGTCATCAGAAAATACGGTATCGTCTTCCATACGACCTTGTTTAAGGCGTACACATTGACCATCTTTAAGATCGATTGCAGGAATAAGAAGCATAACGGACAAATTCAACTTTAGAATGAAGGTCGCTATTATGCCATTGCAGAGAGGAATTTTTGAATAAAAATGCTGAAATGATGATCCATGCGTCATCATTTGTGAATGACGCATGGATTTTTGGATGGTTTTAACTAGCCAATATCATTGGGCTGCGGGTGTAGTTCCGATCGTTGATTGATACTGTTCTGCGGCATGCGCTCTTTTGACATAATCTTGATATGCGGGAATGGAGATCGCAGCAAGTACACCCACAACTGCTACGCCAAAAACCAAGACGATATAGATCCAGCCAACCACCTTTTCCCACTGTGGGGTTGGTCGTTGCACGCCATAATCATTTACGCCCTCTGTGCCTTTCGCAAAGATCAAATATAGGCCGAAAACTAGACTGACGACGACGCTAACCACCATGAATACCGCACCAATATGTAGTGCACTTAATATTCCACCAGCAAAAGGAAGTAGTTGTAGAAGCATCCACCAGCCTGTTCGATTTAAATCATGCAGACGTCGAATACCAATAATAATACTGAAATAGATCATTGCAATATAAAGAATCGCGACAGCTATGCCACCAACGATGAGACCAAAATGCTGTCCAGAATGAAAGCCACCGATTGCGGCAAAAATTCCGACAAATACACCAATGGTTGCAACGATTGCCAGCGCTACAACTAATAACCAAGCTAAATAGGATAAACGCCCAAATCGACCTTTCAATGACCAAGGTTTATCGCCATCTGTTGAAAGTATTGAGTAATCAGGTGTAAGTACAGGAGGTGTTTGAAATGTTTCAGTCATCGTTTTCTCTTTTATTTATTCGCATAGTCTTTGATGTTATTTATCATAAATAGCACCATGAGTTCTTTTTATAAAGAACTCATGGTGGCAAGTCAAATTAATTTAGAATAAATTTATCAAATAAAAATGAATATAGCTACGAAAAATCAGTAGCTTATTCAATCCAAGTGATATCCGGAAACTGATAAGAGGGCTGCATCGAAACATGCATCATTGCGGTTTGTTTTTGGTAGTTTTGGTAGGCTGGAATAGCGGTCACTGTGAAACCAATCAATCCAATCGTACTGATGACCACATAAAACCAGCCTGAGATTTTTTCCCAAGAAGGCGTGAGGCGGGGAACGCCGTAATCATTGATACCTTCGCTGCCTTCAGCAATCATTAAATACAAAGTAAATAAGATATTAATAATCACAGAAATTCCCGTGAGTACGAGACCCAAATTGACACTGTGAGTCATAGCAATCAGGACTTGAGCGAAAAGGGCGTTAACCAGCGGAAGCACGACCCACCAACCACTATGATCCAGATCATGTAGGCGTCGAATCTGAAAAATGATCATAAAAATGAGGAATGGTGTTAGACACAACGCCCCAAACATAAGGAAGCCAATCCCTGCGCTATTGTTAAAAGTAACACCAGCAATTGCGCCAATGATCGCAAGTAACGTAATAGTCACGACCATCGCAAGGGCCATGATCATGACCCAAGCCATATAGGATAAACGTCCAAAGCGTCCATGATGTGACCAAGGTTGATCGCTGTCGTTGGTCAGTAAGGGATAGTCATGTTGATTGAAGAATGGAGGAGGACTCATTATTTGTGCCATGATTTTTCTCTTTTTGTTTTTAATGATGAGCTTTTGATTTATTAGTGTTGTTATTTTGCAAATAAAGCAAACCACAGCACAATATATAACCAACTGTGCTGAGCAAGTCAAATGAATTTAATGATGATCAATTGATAAACACAAACTAAATTGTTAACAGATTATTTGTTGAGGAGTAAAAGAAGCGGGGCGAACCTAGATTCGCCACTCAACAAAGTTTTTCAGCAGCTGTAAGCCAGCGGTGTGGCTTTTTTCAGGGTGGAATTGCACAGCGAACAGGTTTTCTTTGGTCAAGCTACAAGCAAACTGCTGACCATATTCACAAGTTGCCGCCACCAAAGATGGTTCTTCAGGCACAACATAATAACTATGCACAAAATAGAAACGACTATTTTGTTCAATACCTTGCCACAACGGATGTGCTGGGTCGGATTGCGTGACTTGATTCCAGCCCATATGCGGCACTTTGATTCCTGCAACATCAGGAAAACGTTGCACATGACCTTTAAATATCCCGAGACAATCGACGCCATCATTTTCAGACGACGATTGCATCAGTGCTTGCATCCCCACGCAAATCGCTAACACAGGCTTATTAAACACAGCATTTTTCACCGCAACATCCACACCCGCTTCACGCATGCCTGCCATGCAGTCACGCATTGCGCCGACACCTGGAAAGACGATTTTATCCGCCCGCGCAATCAGCGCAGGATCATTGGTCACATCGACCGTTGCGCCAACATGTTCCAATGCTTTTGCCGCCGAGTGCAGATTGCCCATCCCATAATCAAGTAATGCAATACGGGTCATTTATAGGCTGCCTTTAGTCGACGCAATCGTTCCAGCCGCACGTGGATCTTGTTCGCAGGCCATGCGCAGTGCGCGTGCTAATGCTTTAAACACGCTTTCAATCTGATGATGGCTGTTTTTGCCTTTCAGATTATCAATATGCAACGTCATCAGCGCGTGATTGACAAAACCTTGGAAAAATTCAGAAAAGAGATCCACATCAAACGAGCCAACCCGAGAGCGTGTATATGGAATATCCATAAACAAACCTGGGCGACCTGAAATATCGACCACCACGCGTGACAATGCTTCATCTAATGGCGCATAAAAATGCCCATAGCGACGAATTCCGCGCTTATCACCGAGCGCCTGTGCGAACGCTTGACCCAAGGTAATGCCGCAATCTTCAACCGTATGATGGTCGTCAATTTCTAAATCGCCAATACATTCAATATCAATATCAAACAAACCATGACGTTTGATCTGATCAATCATATGATCGAGAAACGCTACGCCTGTGTTCAGAACACCAGCACCCGTGCCGTCCAAATTCACACGCGCACGGATTTTAGTTTCATTGGTATTGCGAACGACATCAGCGATACGGCCCACGCTTGAAGTCACGCTCTGCTCGGTCATACGGATTCTCAGCGTAAAAATATTGATTAGCACGAATTATAGCGCAACTGCTGTATAATTGAATCATTGCACCAGAATCATTTGATTTCAGAGAAATCCTTATGCCATTAACTATTCATGCGTATCAAACATTGAATGACGATTTACGAGATCAGCTCGCAAATCTGTACGACATTAGTCCTGAGTTTGCTGATGGCATACAAGCCGTTGAAGCGTTAGATAAAGCTTTAGCGCGCAGCGCGCAATCGTACACAACCAATTTCCATGCAAAACTCTATACCGCCGAGTTTAATGACAAAGTCATTGCGGCAATCTGGGTTACAGGGTGTGGTGCGGAAAGATTATTACAATATATTGTCGTTCATTATGCCAATCGAGGGCGGGGCGTAGCTGATCAACTGGTTCGAGCTGTCACTGAACAAGAGCAAGCGTTAGGTGTGAATAATTTTCAGCCGGGTTGTGGTGCAATTCACCGCGCATTGGCGCATTTAGGCTTGGTCAATGCACCTATTTAATGGTTAAAAAGCCTGATTGGTTCAGTTTTCAGCAGAAAACGAACAAGAATACACCATGTCGCACAAAACCCCATTTAATCCGCTTGACTTGAAATGCCAATTTCGATTTAATGCACACCTTGCGGCGCGGTAGCTCAGTAGGTAGAGCAATGGATTGAAAATCCATGTGTCCCCAGTTCGATCCTGGGCCACGCCACCATATTTAAGGTTGTAGAAAATAGAAGTTCAGCAGTTTGATAAACTGGTTTTAATTTTTAATGATGTGAATTTCACGAATTAAAAATACTTTAAAAATCAGCTTGACAGCTTCAAAAACTTCTGTAGAATACGCCTCCTACCGCAGCGGTCCAGACGATGGACGAAGCGGGTGAAATAGAGTCTTCGGATGATGTTTCACGAATAATTCTTTAAGAACTTGTGAAGAACAACTTGTGTGGATT
>JANYEL010000185.1 GCA_025363155.1 Moraxellaceae bacterium | reverse complement strand
ATGCAACACTGCTTTTTTCTGACTCATCGTCATGCCGAGACGCAAATCGCCCGCTGCCATGAGCAATGACATGCTGTATTCTTGGGCAAATAGTCCGAGTTTTTCCAGCGTTGCTGGCCCGATCTCACGCTTCGGTGTATTTATAATCCGCAGAAACGCACTGTCGTCATCTGGGTTAATAATAAGACGTAAATAACTCATCACATCTTTAATTTCTGCGCGCGCGAAGAATGATGTGCCACCTGAAACTTTATACGGAATCTGTAATTGGCGGAGGTGCGTTTCTAGCACGCGGGCTTGAAAGTTACCGCGATAGAGGATTGCGTAATCTGCCCACGTTTTACCATTCATCATTCTATGCGTCATGATATCGGTGACAATGCGTTCCGCTTCATCATCATCATTACGGCAATTCATTACGCGAATCACATCGCCATGCGCTTTATCGCACCACAATGCTTTTTCAAATAAATGCGGATTATTTCCAATAACTTTATTTGCCGCTTTCAAAATTCGGCTGGTCGAGCGGTAATTTTGTTCGAGTTTAATGACTTTTAGTCGTGTGAAATCTTCAGCCAATAGCGCCATATTTTCAGGTTTTGCACCGCGCCACGCATAAATCGATTGGTCATCATCACCCACCGCAGTAAAGCGCGCTTGCACACCCACTAACAATTTCACCAGCATATATTGCGCTGTGTTGGTATCTTGATATTCGTCGACGAGGAGATAGTGGACACGGTTTTGCCATTTGTCTCGTACTTCAGCGTTGTCCTGAAGCAAGCGTGTTGGCATGGTAATGAGATCGTCGAAATCGACGGCGTTATAGGCGCGAATATTGCGCTCATAGAGTTCGTATAAATGCGCAAGTTGCAGATCTTCATTGTCCGCTGCTGTGCTAATCGCTTGCGCAGGCATGATCAGATCGTTTTTCCAATCGGAAATACGACGCATCGCTTTGGCAATGAGTTCTTTACTCTCAGCACCAGACAAATTGTCACGTACCATCAAATCCATGAGTAGACGTTTGCAATCATCGCCATCAAGAATTGAGAAGTTGTTTTTCAGTGGCGTATGTTTGAGTTCAATGCGTAATAAGTTCAACCCAAAATTATGGAAGGTTGAAACGGTAATCCCTTTCATTTTTTCGCTAGGCAGCAATTTGCTAACCCGCTCTTTCATTTCGCGCGCGGCTTTATTAGTAAATGTCATCGCCGTGATGCGATGTGCAGGCACATGACAGTTTTCGATTAGGTGCGCGATTTTGCGGGTAATGACGGCGGTTTTGCCTGAGCCTGCGCCAGCTAAAACCAGCAGTGGACCACTGACGTATTCCATTGCTTCTTGCTGACGCGGATTTAGGGAGGAAAGTTTGCTGTTACCGCTCATGGATTTGTCTCGCTCATTGAGCGGCTATTATAGAGAGGTGAGGGGAGCTTGGACAGGTTTATTCGGTATGCTTCTGTGTGTTTTACCGCCAAAAAAACGACTCCAAAAAGAGCCATTTTTAATATTTGTTGATGCTTAGTTTATGTGATTCATTCATCTGAATAAGGGATTGGTTTTAAAATTTTCAACTAAGAAGTCAATAAAACTTCGTACTCGTGCTGATTTGTAGCGTCCTTCACGGTGAATGATATGAATCGGTAATGCAGGGGGCTCGAAGTCAGTGAGTATCGTTTTTAAGCAACCATCATTGATGTGATGCCCAACTTGATAGGAGAGAATTCGTGTAATTCCAAAACCTTGGATCGCAGCACGAATCGCTGCATCATTACTGGTCACAATTAAGCGCGGCGAAATTTTTGTCGCAGTGTTTTTGTTATTGATATAAAAATTCCACTCTTTGGTTTGAGGTTGTATTTGATTCGCAGCAATGAGCGTGTGTGCGGCTAATTGATCAGGATGTTGTGGTATTCCGTGTTGATCTAAATAGGCAGGCGATGCGCATAAAATTTGCCGTACTTCACCAATCCGAATCGCATACATGGATGAGTCGGGAAGTTCACCAATCCGAATACCGACATCGATGCCTTCTTCCAGTAAATTAACTTTGCGATCCAAAAATAGCGCAGAAACTTGGACTTCTGGGTAGCGGTTTAAATAGTCCACCATAATTGGCGTCACGATTAAATTACCAAATAATACGGGGGCTGTAATATGTAGTAGTCCTCTCGGCATGGTGTTGGTCGCACTAATCGCTTCATCTGCTTCAATCACTTCGGACAGAATCCGTCTGACATCTTCTAAATAGCGTTGCCCAAGATCGGTTACACGCACATAGCGTGTTGTTCGTTTGAATAGTTTGATCTGCAATTGATCTTCTAAAGCAGCAATTGAACGAGTCACTGCGGGTGGTGACATCCCTAAACGCCGCCCCGCACCTGCAAAGCTTTCTTCTTCCGCGACTGTCGCAAAAACGGTCATTAAGTTGAATTTATCCATGATGCACCACTGTTCCGTTATTAGGAATAATGCATTCCATGACTTGAGTATTCTTGTTTTATGCGTGTTGAGTCAAGATGAATCTACTGACACATGAGCATCATTTGTTCACGTTGAGTCAGCGAATTTTTCAATACGATGTAAATAGGAGATCGACCATGTCACGCATTTCTGCTGTAAATCCTGAAACCGCCAATGCTGCTCAAAGCAAACTATTCGATGGTGTGCAAAAGCAAGTCGGCTTTGTTCCTAATCTCATGAAAACTTTAGGGCACAGTCCTGCGGCATTAGAAGGCTATTTAACGCTCAATGGTGCACTTGCTGCAGGTGTTTTAACACCTCAATTGCGCGAGCGTATTGCATTGTTTGTTGCTGAATCTAATGGCTGCGAATATTGTCTCGCCGCACATACTTATTTGGGTCGCCAAGTTGCCAAGTTAAGTGCGAGTGAAGTTGGGGCGGCACGTGAGGGTCATTCTGAAGATTTGCAAGCTGTAGCTGCATTACGTTTTTCTCGTCAAGTTCTCGAAAACAAAGGACAAGTCAATGATGTCGCATTGAGTGACATTCGTGCCGCAGGTTTTGACGATGCCGCTATTATTGAAATTGTCAGTCATGTCGCATTGAATGTTTTGACGAATTACACCAATAATCTTGCGCAGACGGCTGTAGATTTCCCAGCAGTTTAATTAGTTTTTTACTGTTTTTCGCCCAAAAAAAATGACTCTAAAAAGAGTCATTTTTGGCATATTCTGGGAGAAATATGGGGTAACTGTGTGACTGATCCCCATGAATAGGTTCTATCATCTCGCTATGGTTATAAAGATAACAGGTTGGCAAAATATGTAGATAGCACGAATGTGCTAGTTCTAAGAGTGCTCTGTGAACTTGGTTATCGCTAAGTAACAATCGCTTAGGTTTGTAATCGCGATGTATATCCAAATAAGGTTTCTGTATCTGATGGATGTGTCTTTTCGTTATGTCTTGGGTTTTTACGACTCAGTCATCATAATAAGGGGTCGGTTTTGGAATTTTTGCAGGATCGCGAATATTCCAAAATTCCTGTACTTCTTGCTGAGCTTCTTCTTTGGTTTTGCCAAATCTTTCTCGGACCACACCTTCAAGCTGATCACGCCCATCTCTCGCTTTCTCGATGTCGTCATCGGTTAAGTGTGCCCAAAACTCTTTGGCTTTGCTGACGATCTCTTTCCATTGTTCGCTGATTGAATCTGTGTCCATGGTCATGACTTCGTTACATGTGAATTGGTTTTCACAATGATTGTGAAAACCAATATAACAAGCTTTGAGAGGATTCTGAAGGTAGGACTGTATGGGTTTGCAGGGAAGTGTGTAAGCTCCGAATTTGAAGTATAAGTTTTTATGATGGAGATGGCGCAACTTTTAAACTAAGCAGGGATAGGGTGCGCATTGCGCACCAGACACATCGCGGTATTTGAATTGGTGCGTGGTGCGCACTTTATTGATTTGTCAGTATTAATATTTTCAGATTGTGGATATCAGTTTTCTTATGATTCCTTTTCCGACTAAATGGCAACCTTCCTGTATTCGCCACTCTTTACCAATAATAAGATTTTTGCGTAGTTCTGGTACATCTATGAAAGGAACCTGAGCTTTGTCATAAGAACCAGGGTGAAGCCATTCATGTTCGAAGTGAATTGCACCCATGTAGCCCCAACCATCAAAAAAGTGATTAGGACGATATCCGCTTTTTGCGGGTGTTCTTCGCCCACCTTCTTCTGTAGACAAAAAGAATATTTCTGCCTCAACGACTAATAATCCGCTATCTAAGGGAACATTAATCATCCAACAAATCCATTTGTTTAGCCAATTGATACAGATTATTCGAACGCGCGCCGCTACGGCAAAATATTAGAACAGGCTTAGGCAATGCATTCAGATGCTCGGCAAAAACTTTAACATCTTGCTCTGTGATTTGACCTGCAATGACTGGTTGCGCGACATATGCTAAACCTGCTGTTTCAGCAGCAGTTTGCATCTCAGCGGAGGTTGGCTGAACTGCGCCACCTTCCATATCTGGACGATTATTAATAATTGCTTTAAAGCCTTTAGATGCCGCTTCCGCCATGTGTTCAGGGTAAAGTTGACCGGAAAATTGCACTGAATCTGTCATGGTAAAAGCCTTTTGCTTTGGATGAGTGAATTATATAAATATGGGGTCTATTTTTGCAGAATTTTTTTGCTTTGTATCTAGCTTTCGTCATGAAGCTTTCTCTTGTTTGAACATGAACCTATAATCGATGTACCTGTCATCGTTTCGTATTTGGAACGGTGTGTGTTCGTTTACATTATTTATCTTCGTAATTAAAACGGTTAATGTGCTTCGCATAGACAAACAATACCACAGCGTGAAACTTACTAAAGGCACTCTGTAGAAAATATTGTTAATTGTATTATTGGCTTTAAGGTAGGCTTGGGATTGGTTTTTTAACAATTCATAAATAGATAGTGGCTATTATCTCATCAATACTGTTTTGATAAGTACAACGACGATAAAGGATTAGGGAAATGGCTCAGCAATATACGCGTACTGCTATTGGAATACATTGGATCATGGCAATATTGGTTTTTGCGACTTTTGGCTTAGGACTGATTGTCAGTAATATGTCGTTTAGCCCTGCGTCGTTAAAGTATATTTCTTACCATAAATGGCTTGGCGTAACAGTCTTTATATTTGCTGTATTACGAGTGCTTTGGCGCTTAACCCATGCTGCACCAGCGTTAGAAGACAGCTTATCGCGCTTTGAAAAAATTGCTGCGAATGCTGCCCATCATTTGCTTTACCTGCTGATATTTGCAGTGCCGTTGTCAGGTTATTTTTATAGTTTGGCTGCTGGTTTTCCCGTAGTTTATTT
>JANYEL010000184.1 GCA_025363155.1 Moraxellaceae bacterium | reverse complement strand
GCCGAATTTGGTGATCGTTTTATCCGCGTTCATCGTAATGCATTGCTAGCGATTCCTTATTTAGAAGGGATTGAAATGGTCGCTACAGGGCAGTATCAAGTGCGTTTCCGTGGGATAGATGAACGATTGGCCGTGAGTCGTCGTCATTTACCGCAATTAAAGGATAAAATGCATTTATTGTAATGTGCCTTTGCTTGTCGTGAAGTCATAAACCGAGCTCAATCAGCTCGGTTTTGTTTATCAATGAGCTGCTGTTTTTATTGGATCAGAAAATCATGAATGCGCAAAATAGCTCGACACCTTTAGTACCATTAACCTCAAATTTTGTATTGAATATCGCGACACGTAAAAGTCCGCTCGCGCTATGGCAAGCTGAACATATTAAGGCGCGCTTGCTGGCGCTTCATCCTGAATTAGAAGTCAATTTAGTCACGTTTGTGACTCAAGGCGATAAAATTTTAGATACCTCATTGTCGAAAATTGGTGGTAAGGGCTTATTCGTAAAAGAGTTAGAGCAAGCGTTGTTAGATGGTCGTGCTGATTTAGCCGTGCATTCAATGAAAGATGTGCCAATGGATTTGCCCGAAGGTTTAGAGCTTGCGGTGATTTGTGAGCGTGAAGATCCAACGGATGCGTTCGTTTCGAATCAATATTTGAGCCTTGTCGATTTACCCAAAGGTGCGCGTTTAGGGACTTCCAGTTTACGTCGATGCAGCCAATTACAGCATTATCGTCCTGACCTTGAAATCGTCGATTTACGCGGCAATGTCGGCACACGCTTAGGAAAGTTAGACGCAGGTGAATATGATGCGATCATTTTGGCGAGTGCTGGTTTGATTCGTCTAGGTCTGGGTGAGCGCATTCGGGAACGGTTAGACACGGAAATGTCTTTACCTGCGGTGGGTCAAGGCGCGTTAGGCTTGGAGTGTCGTATCGGTGATGACCGTGTGACTTCGCTGATTGCACCATTGGCAGATCGCATCACCAATAGTTGTGTGCGTGCCGAGCGTGCGTTCAATCATCGTCTGATGGGTGGCTGCCAAGTGCCGATTGCAGGTTTTGCGACGTTAGATGGCGAACAACTGACTTTACAGGGACGCGTGGGTAGTGTTGACGGAAAAGTGTTATTAAAGGATCAGATTGTCGGTCAAGCGGCAGATGCCGAGAAGTTAGGCGTTAAATTGGCGGAACGATTACTGGGTGCGGGTGCAGATAAATTGTTGGCAGCACTTGCGATTCATCCAGCGCGTCCTGATCAGCCTTAAGACCAAACGATGACTGATCAACAGCCAATCGGATATTTCCTTAATACACGTCCCACTGATCGGGCACAGCCGCTCACGCTTGCACTCGAGCAAGCGGGCTGGCATGTTGATGAGTTGCCGTTATTGGAGTTGATTCCTTTACCTGTCACAGAACAGGATCAAAATGCATTAAGACAATTGGTTGTTCAGCCACCGCGCGTCATTGTCGTGGTCAGTCCAACCGCTGCACGTTTGGGCTTGCAAGCATTAGAATTTTTAAAGGTGAATGTCGCTGCATTACCCATTCGTTGGCTTGCAGTCGGGCATGGCACCTCGCAAGTTTTAAAAGCAGTTGGAATCTCCGCAGATGTGCCTGAGTTAGAAACCAGTGAAGGGTTAATTGCCTCTTCGGCGCTCAGCGATTTAGTCGTCGATGAACTGGTCATGGTGTGGCGCGGCATTGGTGGGCGTGAGTTGGTGCAAGAGAGTTTGCTTGCGCGCGGCGTGCGTTTACAGGTTTTGAATTTGTATCAGCGCCAATTACCTGCGTCGACCAAAGCGTTGTGGGCGAATTATTGTTCAACAACAAGCAAATCAGTAAAAAAATATGACAAACATCAGCCTGATGTTGTGTTATTAAGTAGTGGTGAGTCATGGCGTTATTGGCGTGAACTTGCAGGCGAACAGGCGTTAACGCCGTGGTTATTGGTGTTGGGGCAACGACTTATGGATGAAGTTGTGCAACTCACACCGCGTATTCGACGGTTAAACAGCTTACAACCGCAGCATATTCTTGATGTTGTGGTGGATATTGAAGACCTAAGATGAGATAGCTGTTGATATAGACTAGGGAGAGTCATTTGATCGCGTATTTGATGAGAAGGGCAGTGATAATGTTTAAACGCACAGTTCTAAGCTTACCGATGAGGCTCAGTAAATGAAGCGTTGGGCCACCATGACGTTATCTGTTGCAG
>JANYEL010000170.1 GCA_025363155.1 Moraxellaceae bacterium | reverse complement strand
AGAGGCTGCACAAATGGTTGCGGAGTCGGTAGAGATTTATAATGGTCGCAGACCTCATCTATCGCTAAAATACAAAACGCCCGATGAGGTACATCGAGCGTTTTTTTGAAAATAAGTGTCAACCTATTTTAGGACGGGACAATTAGATTAGCCTTTTGCTTCTTCAGCCTTTGGCTTTTCACGTAAACGAATACCTAAGTCACGCAGTTGATTGGGTTCAACAGGTGCTGGTGCTTGTGTCAGTGGACATTCAGCAGTTTTGGTTTTCGGGAATGCGATCACGTCGCGAATCGACGATGCGCCAGTCATGAGCATGATCAAACGATCTAATCCGAATGCCAAACCACCATGCGGTGGTGCACCGTATTTCAATGCATCGAGCAAGAAGCTGAATTTATCAGCCGCTTCTTCATCAGAAATACCCAGCGCTTCAAATACCGCTTTTTGCATTTCTAATGTAAAGATACGCAAGCTACCGCCACCCAACTCCGTGCCGTTCAACACCATATCGTAGGCGACAGACAGGGCAGCACCTGGATCAGCTTTCATTTCTTCTACGCTGCCTTTTGGCAAGGTGAATGGATGGTGAACCGAAGTCCACTGACCATCGCCGATTTCTTCAAACATCGGGAAGTCAACAACCCAGAGTGGCGCCCATTCGCAAGTTGCCATGCCGAGGTCGTGACCGATCTTGATACGCAGTGCGCCCATTGCATCGTTAACGATTTTAGCTTTGTCTGCACCGAAGAAAATCAAGTCGCCGTTTTGTGCGCCAGTCCGTTCGATGATGGTTTGCAATGCAGCATCAGGGAAGAACTTAACGATTGGTGATTGCAGACCTGTTTCTTTGCCATCCAAACCATTGTTGATTTTGGTGATGTCATTGATCTTGATGTATGCCAAACCTTTTGCGCCGTAGATGCCGACGAATTTGGTGTAGTCGTCGATTTTGCCGCGTGACAAATCGCCTGCGTTTGGAACACGAAGTGCAACTACGCGGCCTTTTGGATCTTTTGCAGGTGCAGCGAATACTTTGAAGTCGATGTCTTGCAACAAGTCAGCGATATCAACCAATTCAAGTGGGATACGCATATCTGGTTTGTCAGATGCGAAGCGACGCATTGCTTCTGCGTAAGTCATGCGTGGGAATGTATCGAACTTCACACCCATGAGGTTATCAAACAGCTTAACGATCATGCCTTCCATCATGGTCATGATGTCTTCGTCACTCATGAATGACGTTTCAACGTCGATCTGAGTGAATTCTGGTTGGCGATCAGCACGCAAGTCTTCGTCGCGGAAGCACTTAGCGATTTGATAATAACGATCAAAGCCAGACACCATCAGCAATTGTTTAAACAATTGCGGTGATTGTGGCAATGCGAAAAAGCTACCTGGTTGCGTACGTGAAGGCACGAGATAGTCACGCGCGCCTTCTGGCGTTGCACGAGTCAGAATCGGTGTTTCAACGTCGAGGAAACCATTCTCATCCAAATAGTTACGGATTTGGCTGGTGACTTTTGAACGGAAACGCATGCGCTCTAACATTTCTGGACGACGCATATCGAGGTAACGATATTTCAGGCGGTTTTCTTCAGAAACGTTGGTGAAATCGTCGTTCAATGGGAATGGCGGAGTTTCAGAAGTTGCGAGCACTTCAATTTCTTTTGCCAAAACTTCGATTTGACCGCTCACCATGTTAGCGTTTTCGGTACCTGCATAGCGTGCGCGAACGCGACCAGTGATTTTCAGCACATATTCACTACGCACGCGGTCAGCGGTTGCAAAAGCTTCTGGGGTATCCGGATCAATCACGACTTGTACGAGACCATCACGATCACGCATGTCTAGGAAAATAACGCCACCATGGTCACGGCGACGATGTACCCAGCCGCAGAGGGTAACTGTTTGTTCTAGCAGGGCTTCAGTCAATGAGCCACAGTAATGGGTTCGCATCATGGCGTAGGTACTTTCCAACGAATTCTATAAAGGGCAAGATTATGCCGTATGCGGCTGTTTACAACAAGGTCTTGTCGGTGAGTATCGTGCTCAATGTTGCGGATTTATAGTGCTGAGAGACTGGTATTATTGATAAGGCCGCGCCCCCATTTCTGGGAGGGCACTGCAAAAAACCAAAGAAGTACTTAGAACTTGTAGCTACCCGCAACACCGACTACCCAAGGATCGACGACGAGATCACCGACTTTATTCCCATCAACATACATTTTGCTGATGATATCGACTTTGCGGATGTCGAGCGCAATGCCATAGGGCGTATTTGGAATATCGTATTGCACGCCGATAAGACCAGCCATGCCGACGGTGTTATCCCCATGCGCTTTGGAGCCCACGAGCGGGCCGTAGGTTTTTTCACCCCAGAGAATTGTGTAGTTGATGCCTAGACCAAAATAGGGTTTAAAACCATTGTAGCTTGGGAAGCTATATTTTAAGGAGACGGTTGGTGGCAAGTCTTTAAAACTTGCCACTTTTGTCCCATCTAAATAAACGCTATGTGTGAACGGCGTGGCAAGAAGAATTTCTGCTGAGATGTTCGGATTAATGGCGTACTCGATTGAGGGTGTAAGCTGAACATTATTCGAGGTCGATGCCGAAAATCCAGCGAGAGTACCGCCATTCCCCTTGGGAATAACATCAGATACACCGATTTTAACTGTCCATGGTGATTCTGCATGAGTCAGTCCCGCACTCAAGAGTACTAGCATGGCTAATAATGTTTTTTTCATAAGAACTTCCTGTTTTTAGTAATGAATAGACTCGTCCCAAGTCATCCAGATTGCTCGGAGTCTATGTCCTGTTTTGTGTTTTTATAAAAAAATATTAAAGACGTTCCCGTCGCAAGGCTTTCTACGCGCCTCTTGTTTTGTTGTATAAAGTCCGTTTTTAATATTTATTTTATTGTTATACGAGACTGCATCATGCAGTCCGACCTCATGCATTTCTATATTTCGATACTGCTGAAAAAGTGTGAAGTAGCACTTGGTATTTGTAATATACATGAAAGATAAAAAAAGATAAGTGAAAATGTGAATAATTTTTAATCTTTTTTTTAGGTCGATTTCAGTTCAATAAAAACATAATGTTAGTGTGTATTTTGTTGCATTTAAGCCCTGAAAGTTTCCCAAGGTGTAAAGGTTTTACCAGAATAAAGCCAGATTTGTTCGAATTGACTAATGACCGCTTCACTTTGGGTGGGTTGTAGAAAGACGAAATCATCGATTTTTATATCTGATGATTTGGGTACATTTACCAGTTCTTGATTGCTACTGCGACCATATAGAGCGTTCGTTTTTGCACCCTTAGGATAGACATAATTTGCCATCCAATAACCTCCATAAACAAACACGGCATTCTTATGAGTAGGTGCTTTTTCGAGGAGTGCTAAACCAGGAATTTGAGTTGTTGGAAGTTTTTTGAGTACAGGCGTTGCAATCCAAATTGTGGGTTGAAAGTCGACTAATGTTGGTAAATCAAAATCAGCAGGTTTCAACAGCATTGAACCAAATGAAATGTCATTACAAATGCTGCGCTTGGTGTGTAGGCTAAAGGTTGGGCTGCCTGCGCCATTAAAGCAAAGATCTGCCTGATTGAACATTTGGTATTCATTGGCTAAACACTTGATGTATTTTTTATACTGAGCTTGAGAGAGTTCGAAGGTTTTTTCGGTTGATTGCAAGATTTTTGGAATTTTGCCAACGTGTGCGTCGTAGCCCATGAGTCCACTGAATTGCAGATGTTTAGGATGATCTTGAATGAGATTTAAAAGTTCACGAAATTGTATTAAATCTTGAATGCCGCCGCGATGCAGACCGACATCAATTTCGATGTTAATCAGTAGTTTTGAATTTAATACTTTTGCCAATTCTAAGTATTGATGTAGGCGTTCAATACTATCAATTAACCATTGAATCGGTGCTTTTAGCCTTTGCTCATTTTTCGCGTAAAAACTTTGCACTGCTTTGATTGGCATGGGTTTGCCTAGCAGGATATTTGCTTGCGGAAAAGTATCTAAAACCGGTGGAATATGCGGTAAATGAAACACCATAAAACGAGAACAGTTCAGTTGTTTCGCGATGTATTTCAAGAGTTCAATTGAGCCTAAAGATTTTACAACCAGTCGCGAATTCACTTTTGGTGAAAGCATGTGTTTGACTTGGGCGAGGTTGACGTCCAATCGTGCTTTGTCGACGATCAGAGTTGGCAAGGCAAAATTGGCTCGCTGTAGTGCCTCATTTAAGGCTTTAAAGTATTGTAACATGGCTTTTTATTATCCTTATTTGCCAAAATGTTAACCCAGAAATAATGACTCTAAATGTGGGTTGATCCATTTGTTAGTGGGGTCTAGCTCTTGTCGAATTTTCATAAAATCCTCCCAACGCGGGTAGAGCTTTTTCAATTCGGTTGCACTTAGCGTGTGCATTTTTCCCCAATGTGGTCGTCCGCCGTATTTCCAGAAAATCGGTTCGACAATTTTAAAAATCTCGTGGCAATCTTGTTTGTGATACTGATGCACCGAAATGGAGGCGCAATCTTGTTGGTAAAACGGACTGAGCCAGATGTCGTCAGCTTTGACATAGCGATATTCTAGAGGGAAGAATACGGGAGCTTTATGAATTTTTAATGTCGCAACGACTTCGGCAAGACATTCTAAACCGCGCTCAGCTGGAATTTGGTATTCCATTTCATTAAAGCGTGTTTCGCGGACGCTTGGGAAAATGACCGATGACCAATCGACACGCGTTGTCGGTTTAACAAAGACGCCTAATAGTTTTTGAACATAGGGATTCAGGAGTGGCGTATTTTTGGCAACTTCAGAGCACATGGTCAGTAATGCATCGTCCGAAGGCCAAGGCGCGGGGAGTGTTTGAATATCTTCAGTTGTGGGGTTGAGTGACTTTAAAATCGCATCATTGGCATGGACAAATACCATGCATTCGATATGGCGATTTTCAGTTTTCCACTGATCCATGTGGCTCAAGATATCTTGAAGTGGCGTGAGCTTGATCTCTTCTTTTAAACGATAACGCGGTATGTTTTGCATCGTGATTTGCGTTAAAACGCCAAGACTGCCTAACGACACGCGCCCTGCTTCGAAAATAGTATTATTTTGGGTGCGACTGCAATCTAAGGTTTCACCATTCGCCGTCATCAGTTGAAAGCCTTCGACGAATCCAGATAAGCAATTTAGGTCTTTTCCAGTGCCGTGTGTGCCCGTTGAGATCGCGCCAGCAAGGCTTTGTTCGTCGATGTCGCCTTGATTTTGGAGTGCTTGGTTAATCGGGTCGAGGACTGCGCCTAAATTCTTTAACCGTGTGCCAGCTTGAATGGTGCTTTGATTGAGCTTTTCGTCGTGACTGACTAAACCTGTGAGCGAGTCCAGCGAAATTAATGTGCCATCGGTACAAACGAGAGGAGAAAAAGAATGTCCTGCACCGACGACGCGGCATTTTTTAGATTCGCGAATGATTTGGCTGAGTTGTATGGTGTCAGTTGGGGTCACGAATTGGGCAGGATTTGATTGTTGTAAACCTGACCAGTTTTTCCAGTGTGTTGCTGTATCTATGAGCGGATTTGCGAGATTATTAGTGTTATTCGTCATCGCGTCTGAAATTCCATTTATTAGCGGTGAATTATAGTTATGTCTGAAATTTACTTGAGCAAAGCGTAAGCTGCAACACATTTTTACTGCATTTTGCAGGCTTGGTTTACGTCGATCTCAAAATTTCGTTAAAATACGGCTCTAAAATTTATTTTACAGCTGATCGTGAGTTGTTTGATTTTGAGTAGCTGAAAGCGGACATTCAGGAAGAAAATTGCTCGATTGATGAGAAGCGGTTGGATGTGGTGAATTTGACGTTGGCGTGATGGATGTTCAATTGGATTGAGGTTGGTGCAATGCGCTTGGGCTTATTGCCCCCTACGCTTGCTGACTATTTGAATGATAACAGGGTAAAAAATGGAAAATACTACAACCAGTTCAGCGTCGCCTCGTATCCCCTGCTATTTACAATGTGATGAAAGTTATCAAGCGTATGCTGGTTGTGGGTTAAAACCCATATATGGCTTCCTCCGATTTTGCAACAATAAAACCTGATGGCAACGATGTTGCTTTCATATATTCGGCGTCCTTAGTGTGAGCTTGCTCACGCGCCGTCATGGTCAGTCGCACCTGAAATTACTAATCACG
>JANYEL010000139.1 GCA_025363155.1 Moraxellaceae bacterium | reverse complement strand
TTTGTAATGTGTTATCGCTTGAAACACATTCTTTGCTTTCTTTTGCATGGGACTAGTCATGCCAGTTGCGGAAACTTGGTTGTTGCCTGATGGCGTTGCAGATATTTTGCCAAAACAGGCTCGCACAATAGAATCATTGCGCCAGCGTTTATTGAACACGCTTGCCGTGCGTGGTTACGCATTGGTGTACACGCCGTTCATCGAATATGTTGAGTCTCTGCTGACCAGCAACGATGTTGGTGGCACTGTAAACAACCATGATTTAGATTTAGTTACTTTTAAACTCATTGATCAACTCACGGGTCGATTGATGGGTGTTCGCGCTGACATTACTCCGCAAGTCGCGCGTATTGATGCGCATGTGAATCCTACTGATGGCGTGGCGCGTTATTGCTATGCGGCGACTGTGTTGCACACACGTCCACAAGGTTTATCTGCATCACGCACACCGCTGCAAATTGGTGCTGAATTATTTGGTCATGCAGGCATTGAAGCGGATCTTGAGATGATTGATCTCATGCTCACCGTGCTATTTGACGCAGGTTTAACCGACAAATTGCATTTAGATTTAGGCCATGTTGCTGTATTCCGCGCGCTCGCGGTTGCAACAGGCTTAAACCATGAGCAAGAACAGATTTTGTTTGATATTTATCAACGTAAATCGATTCCAGAACTGAAAGAATTTTGCCAAAACATTCCACAAGGGAATGATTTCCTTGTGTTGGGTCGTTTGGGACATGATCTCCCTGCCCTTGCTGCACAGTTATCACCACAAGCACAGCATCATACTGATGTGCTCTATGCTTTAGATCAATTGGCAACCGCACTGGCTCATGTGCAAACACATTGGCCACAGATTAATGTAGGCGTCGATGCGACTGAACTGCGTGGTTATCATTATCATACAGGTTTGGTCTTTGCGGTTTACGCACCGAATTTTGCAATGCCATTGGCTAAAGGCGGACGCTACGATGGCGTTGGTCAGGCTTTTGGTCGTGCGCGTCCAGCCACAGGTTTTAGCTGTGATTTGTATACTTTGACTGGCTATTTGCCAGAAAGTGCTCAACAAGTTGTTGTAGCGCCAGCAGGTCGTGATGCTGCTCTTTTAGCTGCAATCGCCACTGCACGCGCTGAAGGTCATGTCGTCGTTCAAGCATTGAATACCAATGAAAAATTTGATGCACGCGCCGTGAATGAATCAGCAACACATGCGCTTGTGCAAACACAAGGTGCTTGGAAAGTTGCAGCGATTTAATACCGCTTTAATACAGTTTTGAAATTAGTCGTTAATGTAAAATCAATGGGAATCAGTAGTATGAGTAAGAATGTTGTCGTACTAGGCACGCAATGGGGCGATGAAGGCAAAGGCAAGATCGTGGATTTACTCACGGATCAAGCTGCCGCAGTTGTTCGTTTTCAAGGCGGTCATAATGCGGGTCATACACTCGTCGTTGGCGGTGTAAAAACCGTCCTCCATTTGATTCCATCAGGCATTTTGCGTGAAAACGTACTGTGCTTAATCGGCAACGGCGTTGTACTCGCACCTGACGCACTGATTAAAGAAATGAAAGTGCTGGAAGAAAAAGGTGTTCCAGTTCGCGAACGTCTACGCGTTTCGCCAAACTGCCCATTGATTCTGCCTTACCATGTGGCATTGGATCAGGCGCGTGAAATTCGTCGCGGCGCATCAAAAATTGGCACCACCGGTCGTGGCATCGGCCCTGCATACGAAGACAAAATCGCACGTCGTGGCTTGCGCTTAGCGGATTTGATTCGTGATACTGATTTTGCTGATCGTCTACGCGAAATCATGGAATACCATAACTTCCGCCTGACTCAATACTACGGTGTTGAAGCAGTTAGCTATGAAAAAACCTTAGAACAAGCACGTGAATGGGCTGAAATCATTCGCCCACTCGTCTGTGATGTGACTGAAACATTGCATGATTATCGTCGCGCTGGTAAGTCGTTGATGTTTGAAGGTGCACAAGGTTCATTGCTCGATATTGACCATGGTACCTACCCTTACGTCACCAGCAGCAACACAACTGCAGGCGGCGTCAGCACGGGTTCTGGTGTTGGTCCACTGTATTTAGATTATGTTTTGGGGATCACCAAAGCCTACACCACACGTGTTGGCGCGGGTCCATTCCCAACTGAATTGCCTTACGATGCTGCCAATGATACTGGTAGTGCGATTGGTAAGCACCTCGGCACCATCGGTCATGAGTTTGGTGCAACGACTGGTCGTCAACGTCGTTGTGGTTGGTTTGATACCGTTGCGCTACGTCGCTCGGTTGAATTGAACTCAATCAGTGGTATTTGCTTGACCAAACTTGACGTACTAGATGGTTTGGATTCAATCGAAATTTGTGTACGTTACGAAGCGACTGATTGCGGCGGCTGTGTTGGTTCATCGGATGCCACTGCATTTGAAAATGTAAAACCTGTCTATGAAACAATGCCAGGTTGGTCAGAATCAACGATTGGTGCAACGACACTTGAACAGCTTCCAGAAAATGCACGCGCGTATATCAAGCGTATCGAAGAACTCGTTGGCTGCCCAGTTGATATTATTTCAACAGGTCCAGACCGCGAACAAACGATCGTATTGCGTCATCCGTTTGCGTAAGATTGCTTTTAGCATCTACTCAAAATAAGCAGACGGCCATCAAATGATGGTCGTTTTCTATTTTAAGATTCAAAATTATTCACTTCAATACTTAGGATAATTTTTGTATTTAGCAGAAAAGAATGACTGAAATTTTAATGTAACTCATTCATCTGATAATGAAATCTAATCAGCGAATGATGACCGCCGAGACGATGAATCATCACTTGTCGTGTGTTACAATTATCGCCGCTTAGTCGTGCAGCTTTTTGAGCTATTGATAAAGTGCCAGATTTCAAAATATGAGTATAGATTTGAGTATGATCGGAATGATCGCTCAATTAACTATTCAAATTACAGCAGGTTACAAGCCAAATGCTTTTAATGATCGACAACTACGATAGTTTTACCTACAACATCGTTCAGTATTTTGGCGAACTCGGCCAAGATGTCAAAGTCGTGCGCAATGATGAAGTGACGATTGCAGATATTGAGGCGATGAAGCCTGAATATTTGGTCATTTCACCTGGGCCATGCTCGCCGACTGAAGCTGGGATTTCATTAGAAGCCATTAAGCATTTTGCTGGAAAAATTCCACTGCTTGGCGTGTGTTTGGGTCATCAAGCGATTGGTCAAGCGTTTGGTGGTGATGTGATTCGCGCACGCGAAGTCATGCACGGAAGGATTTCACCGATTTATCACGCGGATATTGGTGTGTTTGGAGATTTACCAAATCCATTTAATGCCACGCGGTATCACTCGTTGATTGTCGATAAAAAAACGTTACCTGAAACACTTGAAATCACTGCTTGGACTGAAATTGATGGCCAAGTGGATGAAATCATGGGATTACGTCATAAGACTCTGCCAATTGAAGGTGTGCAGTTTCATCCTGAATCAATCTTAAGTGAACATGGTCATGCGTTACTGAAACGCTTCTTGGATGAATGGAAAGATTATGCAGCCTGATTCAAAGCTCATTCGTGCTGCGTTAGAGCCTTTATTACAAGGTCACTCACTGCCGATGCTAGACATGCAGGCGGTCATGCTCGACATCATGCAAGGTCATGCCAATGATGCGCAAATTGCTGCGTTTCTGGTTGCCCTGCGTATTAAAGGTGAATCGGTTGAAGAGCTCGAAGGTTCTGTGCGGGCGATGCGTGATTTGATGAAACGCGTTCCGCTATCCAATCTTGATCGTACTGTTGATATTGTGGGCACTGGTGGCACAAGTCATGGTGCAGATTTAGTCAATGTGTCAACTGCTTCGGCGATTGTTGCAGCTGCTGCTGGTGCACGCGTTGCCAAACACGGAAACCGCTCGGCTTCATCAGTTTCGGGCAGCGCTGATGTGCTGGAAGCTGCTGGCGTGAGTTTAGAGCTCGATAGCAAACAAATTGCACGTTGTATTGAAACGCTGGGCATTGGTTTTATGTTTGCGCCGCAACATCATCCTGCGATGCGTCATGCGATTAGCGTACGTCGTGCGCTGGGTATTCGTACGATTTTCAATTTGCTGGGCCCGATGACCAATCCAACGGGATTGACCCATCATTTAATTGGTGCGTATGCACTTGAATGGTGTCGTCCGATGGCAGAAGTGCTTGAACGACTTGGCAGTGTTCATGCGCTCGTGGTGCATAGTCATGATGGTTTAGATGAACTCTCGATTGCTGCGCCCAACCAAGTGGTTTCACTGAAAGATGGTGAGATTACTGAATATCAGCTGCGAGCTGAAGATGTCGGTTTAAAAACACAATCCATTGATTTACTGTCGATTACCGATGCCAAAGATTCTCTGCGTTTAATCAAAGATACCTTTGATAAACAAACCACTGCGGCAAGTGTAGTCGCTGCACAAATGATCGCTTTTAATGCGGGCGCTGCGCTGTATATTGCAGGCGTTACAAGTAACATTAAACAAGGTGTAGAGTTGGCTATGGATGTGATTCATAGCGGTCAAGCATTAGAAAAACTTGAGATATTATCTGAGTTTACTCACACATTACAGCAATCCACTTCTATATAACTTTCAAATATAAAGCACGAGTTTCAGCATGAGCAACACCCCGACTATTCTTGACACCATTATTGCGCGTAAACGTGAAGAACTCGTTGAGCGCCGCAAAAAACGCTCTTTAAATGACTTAGAGCAACTGGCTCAAATGGCTGCGCCTGTGCGTGGTTTTGCTAAAAGTCTTTCTGGTCGTCGTCCTGCGGTGATTGCAGAAATCAAAAAAGCATCGCCATCTAAAGGCATTATCCGTGCAGATTTCCATCCAGCACAAATTGCTGTGCAATATGAAAAAGCGGGTGCCGCCTGCCTGTCGGTTTTGACCGATGTAGATTTCTTCCAAGGCAATGATTTATATATCAAAGAAGCGCAAGCGGTTTCTAGACTGCCTGTACTCCGTAAAGACTTTATGATTGATCCGTATCAAATCATCGAAAGTCGCGCGCTGGGTGCGGATTGTATTTTGTTGATCGCAGCCTGTTTGTCAGACGCTCAGATGAAAGAACTGCATGATGTCGCAACCAAATATAAATTAGATGTGTTGGTTGAAGTGCATGATCGTGCCGAATTAGAACGTGCGTTAGAATTGCCAACCAATTTGATCGGTGTGAATAACCGTAATCTGAAAGACTTTCACGTCAGTTTGAATACGACTTTGAGTCTCAGCAAGTACATCCCTGCTGATCGTCTATTGATCACAGAAAGCGGCATTCATACGCCGAATGACGTGGCACTGATGCAATCACAAGGCATTCATACCTTCCTCGTGGGTGAAAGTATGATGCGCGAGACAAATCCAGGTGAGGCGTTTACCAAGCTCTTTGGCAAACCAAAAGCAGTTTGAAACATTTGTTGATTGCTCATTTACATAACATTTAGCTCGGTATAAATGATGTCGAAGTCTAATGCACCACAAAATACGGTTTTTTCCAGTCTCAATGTGTTGAAAGCGGATCTCAAGAAACAAGCGGAAATTGAGAAAGCCAAAGCTGAGCAGCGACTCCTTGATGAGCAAGCCGCCAAAATTGCGGCGCAAGATGCGGATGCTGCTGCGTTGTTTAAAAATGCGATTCAAGGCACCAAACAGATTGCTCAAGAAGCGGTAATTCCAAAAACACCCTCTGCGAAGTTATTGAAAGCAAAGACAGCAAGCGCAACAGTGCTTGCCCGTCGTGCAGCAGCAATTGGAACAGACGGTGCGAGTATTGATGGTATTTCTGATACCAAAGCTTTGCTCAATCCTGTTGCCAGTGAAGCGACGCTTTCATTCCGTCAAAAGACGTTGCAACATGGCGTGTTTGAACAGCTTAAAGCAGGTCATTTACGCTGGGTTCATGCGGTGGATTTACATGGTTGCACGACGGAACAAGCGCGTGCGGGTGTCCTAGAAATTATTAAAGCGGCACAATCTGATCCAGAAGCATTGTCACCTCTGGTGATTAAAATTGTTCATGGTAAAGGCACTGAAGCGACACTGAAAACCTATGTAAACAGTTGGTTGCGACAACATCCAGAAGTGATGGGTTTTATCAGTGCACCGACTAATCAAGGTGGAACGGGCGCGGTACTCGTACTCCTAAAACGCGGAAATGACGCGTTCGGTGACAAATAACTTATCATTCTCGTCAGTTCGCTTTATCATAGCGTGATGATGATTGAACGATATGATGTAAGATTCTGCTTTTCTTATGCGCACATCAGCGCGACGTTGGAAGTTTTAGTGTTATGACATTACCTTTAATGCAACAGCCTGTACAGTTTTCGGATAGTCATGCTGTTGATTCGGCACAAGCGGCAGAAAAGCAAAAAGCTTTTGGTGTGCAAGTGTCCCAGTTGCAACAATCTTATGCCGACTTAATCAGTGGTATTGGCGAAGACTTGTCACGTCCAGGTTTGTTGGATACGCCTATTCGTGCGGCAAAAGCCTTTTCGTTCTTGACCAAAGGTTATGCGCAAACGCTTGAAGATGTGACCAATGACGCGATTTTTCCGTCTAACAACCCCGAAATGGTGATGGTCAAAGGCATTGAATTTTTCTCGATGTGTGAGCATCACTTATTGCCATTTATGGGTCACACGCACGTTGCTTATTTGCCGGATGGAAAAGTTTTGGGCTTATCCAAAATGGCTCGGATTGTCGATATGTTTGCCCGTCGTCTACAAATTCAAGAAAATCTGACCCAAGAAATCGCGCAAGCGGTCATGGATGCGACGGGTGCACGCGGTGCAGCGGTTGTCATGGATGCGCAGCACATGTGTATGATGATGCGCGGTGTGCAAAAGCAAGATTCCAGTACGCGTAGCGTTGCAATGTTGGGTCAGTTTTGTACCGACAATCAAGCGCGGAATGAGTTTTTGAGAGCGTTGCCTCCGTCTAAGTTTTAATTGTTTTTTGAACCATGTGTTAAAACATGATAAGGTATTACCTAGTTATACCTGTTGAGGTTCATCATGAGTCACACATCAATCGCACCAACTGCAATCAAAATTGATCAGGCGACTAAAGATCGCGTGAAGCGCCTTGCTGAAGCGCGTGATCGCACGCCTCATTGGCTTATGAAAGAAGCAATCAGTCAATATCTTGAGCGTGAGGAACAGCGTGAGACACTCAAGCAAGATACCCTCAATGCATGGGTGGAATACCAAGAGACAGGTTTACATGCAACAAGTGATGAAGTTCAATCATGGCTAACGACTTGGGGTGAAGAAAATGAAACTCCAGCACCCGTATGTCACAAGTAATTTTTTCTCCGAGTGCGATACGCGATTTAGAGCGATTACGTGAGTTCTTGCGTTTAAAGAATCCTGCCGCAGCCAAACGCGCTTCCGCAGCAATGATTAAAATGATTTTACTCCTTGAACATCAACCCCTTATTGGTAGACCTTGCGAAGATTTTGGCACGGGTTATCGCGAGTTGATTATTGGATTTGGTGATAGTGGTTATTTAGCCACTTATCGCTATTTAGATAATACTGTCACAATCCTAACGATACGCCATCAAAAAGAGTCTGATCAACTGCTGTCTTGATTGCGCTATTCCTTCACTTCGACTCCGCTCAGTGATCTTTGAGGTTTAGATATAAAAAAATCCGAAGCATTTCTACTTCGGATTTTTTATTGCAAATTTAACGATGTTGCGAAAATTATTTCGCTTGACCTACTACTTCAATCAAATGCTTACGCACGGTATCAAATGGGAATTTTTGTGCGACTAAACGCTTCGGCAGAATTTGTGAACTAGTCTGTCCTTTGACGCTTGCAGTAATAAAGATATATTTATCAGTTTCTTGCCAGTCAGTGACTTGTTTCCAGTCAATCATTGCACGACCTTCTTGCATGCCCACTTTCTGAATCATGATCAGACCTTGAGGCTGAACACCGATTTTAACACCTTTAACATTTTGCGTTGGATGCTTTGCTATTTCGCGCTTCACATACCAAGCCAAACCAAAAAAACGAATGACTAAAAACAAGGCAACGGCAACTAACATAATCCAGAAAAATGCAGTGGAATAGCCTTTTAGGAAAACGATACCCGCAATCGCTGCAATGCTGATCGCCGCTAAAATTGCCCAGAGTTTAGGACTAATTTTGTTTCCTTTTTTCCACAAATCGAACTGCGCTTCTTGTTGTTCAGCCGCTGAGAGTTCGTAAGGAATGGGTTGCAGCGTATAGCCATATGTAGACGACATAACAGTAAAATACCTAAAAGTTAATACAGAAAATCAATTCAAAAAACATCATAAAACTTGCTGCATAGACTAGCTGATTTTGCAGTTTAATTCAGCAAAATAATAAGCAAGCTTTTATGATCAGACATTAATGCGCCACGCCCCAGTTCACGCCTCTACCCACTTCAATCTCCAGCGGCACAGCAATATCGGCGCGACCTTGAAGCACAGCCGGCATGAGTTTTTTAAGCAAAGCAGTGACTTCATCGGCTTTGTCTTCATCCACTTCAAACACGAGTTCATCGTGGACTTGAAGTAGCATTTTGGCATGCTCTTTCGGTAGTGCTTGATCTACTGAAATCATCGCGAGCTTTATAATATCTGCCGCCGAACCTTGCAGCGGCGCGTTGATCGCTGCACGCTCTGCTGCATGGCGCACCATGGCATTACCAGCGCGGATATTTTCCATATACAGCCGACGACCTAAAACTGTTTCAACATAACCTTGTTCCGCCGCAAGCGCGCGGGTGTTTTCCATATAATCATGCACGCTCGGATAGCGTGAGAAATACAAGGTAATGTATTCCTGCGCCTCGGCACGTGACAAGTTCAATTGCTTCGCCAAACCAAATGCGGACATGCCGTAGAGCAATCCGAAGTTAATGGCTTTTGCTTGGCGACGTTGATCAGAAGTTACATCTTCTAAAGCAATTCCCATGACTTCAGCAGCCGTCGCTTGATGAATGTCGCGTCCATCACGGAAAGCCTTGAGCAATGCTTCATCTTGCGAGAAATGTGCCATCAAACGGAGTTCGATTTGCGAGTAATCCGCCGCCAAAATAATTCGACCTTTCGGCGCAATAAACGCTTGGCGAATCTGACGACCGACTTCACCTCGAATTGGAATATTCTGTAAATTCGGATCTGTCGATGACAAACGCCCTGTTGCCGCAATCGCCTGATGATAACTGGTGTGAACGCGCTGAGTTGCTGGATCGCTTTGGGCAATCAGGCTGTCGGTGTACGTGCTTTTCAACTTGGATAACGAGCGGTATTCCAATATTGTGGCAATGATTGGATGATCAATTTTTTCTAAAATCGCTTCGCCTGTGGCGTACTGACCACTTGCGGTTTTCTTGCCGCCAGCAATACCCAGTTTGTCGAATAGAATCTCACCCAACTGTTTTGGTGACGAGACATTAAACGGTTGTCCAGCCAATTCAATGGCATGACCTTCTAGCGTCAGAATTTGCGCGCCAAAACGTTGGCCTAAATCAGCGAGAAATGGAATATCGAGGCGAATGCCATTATTTTCCATCTCATACAACACCTGAGCCGCAGGCATTTCAACATCCAGCAAGAGTCGTTCTAAACGTGGAATTTTTGCCAATTCTTGAGTGAAATGTTCATAGAGACGCCATGTAATATCGGCATCTTCAGCTGCATAAGGCGCGGCTTTTTCTAATTCAATTTGATTAAAAGTCAGCTGTTTAACGCCCTTTCCTGCAATCTGCTCAAAAGTCGTGGTGGTGTAATTCAGGTAATATTGCGCCAGATCATCCATACCATGACGTGTGGCTGTCGGATTGAGCACATACGACGCCAACATCGTATCAAATGCCCAACCTGCAAGGCTAATGCCATGATTATTAAACACATGTGCATCATATTTCATGTGCTGACCAATCTTGCCAATCGCAGGATTTTCCAGAATGGGTTTGAGTGTATCCAATACAAATTGCGCATCTAATTGCTCAGGTGCGCCCATATAATCATGACCAATCGGAATATAAAACGCCTCTCCCGCTTGCAGCGCAAATGAAACACCAACGATTCGTGCCAAACGATAATCAAGACTGGTCGTCTCGGTATCCACCGCAAATCGTGGTGCCGCCTTTAAACGCTCAACCAGTGCTAAGAATTCGGTTTTATCCAAAACGGTATGATATTTCGCTTCTGAAGTTGGCGAAGCAACAGCCTGCTCTGCAACAGATGACGTTTCTAAAAGCTCAGGAATATCATCTTTCTTATCATCAAAAGTATATGATTTCTGTGGTTCTTGCTGATTTTGAGGGTTATCTGGGTTATTTGGATGCTCTAAAGATTGCAATAACGCTCTAAACTCAAGTTCTGTGTAGAGTTTTCTGAGTGCTGGAACATCAGATTTACCGAGCTTTAACTCATGCCAATCTAATTCGAGCGGCAAATCACACACGATACTTGCGAGTTGATGATTGAGCGGAATCTTATCGGCATTTTCACGAATGCTCTCGCCGACTTTGCCTTTAATTAAATGAGCGTTTTCTAGAATGCCGCCAATGGTTTGATATTGGTTGAGCAGTTTTGCCGCCGTGACTTTCCCAACACCTGGAACGCCAGCAATACCGTCAGATGCATCACCCATTAATGTCAAATAATCGATGATTTGATCAGGACGTACACCAAATTTGGCGATCACTCCATCATGATCTAGCACTTGATCACGGAAGCTGTCTTCTAGTTTAATTTCGTCACACACCAACTGCGCCATGTCTTTGTCACCAGTCGATATCAAGACATGATGCCCTTCTCGTACCGCACGACGCGCCAAAGTTCCAATTAAATCATCTGCTTCCGCACCCGGAAGTAATAGTAACGGAATGCCTAAACCTTTAATAATCGCATGTAAATATGGAATTTGAGTCGATAACTCAGACGGCATTGCAGGACGATGCGCTTTGTATTCAGGTGACAACATGTGCCGAAATGTTGGTTCTGGCGTATCAAAAATCACTGCCAAATGGGTTGGTTGCATACGGTGTATAAGTTTTAAGAGCGAAGTTAATGCACCCTTGATCGCGTTGGTAGTTTGACCTTGCGAAGTAGTCAGCGGCGGCAGTGCGTGGAATGCGCGGAACAGGTAATAAGAGCCATCTACCAAAATAAACGGGGGCATGAGTGCGCTCCAAAATGCGATGTTTTCTGAAGAATGTGATTAATTTGAATAGCAGTGATTTTAAAGTAGAAATGAAACCGCTGCTGTTGTTTATTTTGTTTTGTGCTTGTTTCTTTTCGATCTCAGTTTAGACTATGGTTGAACGGAACATCATTCTAATAATTTGGAGTCAGCCATGAGTACACGCCTTCTCGCCTTTTCTGGTAGTACCCGCAAAGATTCTTTAAATAGCCAGGTGTTGCAGGCGGCAATTGCTGGCGCGGAATCGGTTGAGGGTTGCACTGTTACGTTGATTAATTTGAATGATTATCAAATGCCGCTGTATAACGGCGACGATGAGCAAGCGACTGGAATGCCAGAATCGGCGCAAAGGCTATTACGTTTGTTTGAGGAGCATGATGGTTTGTTGCTTGCTTCGCCTGAATATAATGGTTTTTTTACGCCATTGATTAAGAATACCTTTGATTGGATGACGCGGACTGAGCCAGATGGCAAAGTCGGTTTACGTGTATTTAAGCGCTATCCCGTTGCGCTTGTTTCATCGAGTCCAGGGCTGATGGGTGGTTTACGCAGTTTGATGATGGTGCGGATGTATTTAGGAAATTTGGGATGTTTGGTGTTGCCTGAGCAAGTTGCGGTGACTGGACAGAAGATGAAAGATGGGAAAATTACTGATGAACGTCTTGAAGCCCAAGTGAAAGCGATTGGGGCTGGTTTGGCAGAATGGGTTGGTAAATAATTAATTAAAAATAATATTTTTTATTGTTAAATAATATTCAATTATTTATATGGGAAAATTAATTTAAGGAAAATGTATGTCAAGTGAAAATGGAGCCTACAGGTGGTGGGAAAACTATCTTGTACGCTATTTAATGCCTTCAATTGCGGGAGCAGTAATAGTAAATTGGTTGGCATCCATAGGTGGTCCAGACTTTAAAAAATTACTACTACTTGATGCGGTTAGTGGTTCAGGGCTTCAAACAAATACAGTAGTATTATTATTTCTCTACGGAAATTTATTTTGCTATATTTCTTCATATCCAATTTTAGGTTTCCATGTAACTCGCGTGATTGATTTTGAAAAAGGGGAATGGAAACCCAGACTAATTGATGGCTACATTTCTACCTTGCTCTTAGCTGTAACTGTATTAATTCTAAGTATTAATACCAATGAAAATTGTTATTTGACAAGTAGAGTTTTACCCTGTTTTGCTGTGTTCCTATTCATTGGAGCTCAATTATACCGCATCCATCTAGCTCTACAACAAATCTCATTTAAAGGTTTAACTGGTACGATTTCAAAACTCTACGCATATGCATATGTCCTTTCTAGACGTCGTGGCTTTGTGGAAGAGACCAAAACTAGGCAAATTAATACTGATCAATTAAATGAAGATACAGGCGAGACCTTTGATGAAGAGTCAGAGTGGCATAACCGTTCAATTTGGAGACGTGAATTAATAGATTCGTATCGTCATATGCGTGAACATGGTAACTCTGCATTCATATTTCTTTTAGAACTTACTCTCGCAGGTCTTTGCTATTTGTTTCTGATTGCGTTTAAAGATAATGGCATATATTTTCAGCTTTCTGTACTCGGAGTTTTATTTGCTGTTTGGGCACTCCCTGCGATGTTTATTCATTTTGTAGGCCAACACATTGAACGACGTTTCTCGCGTTATGATATAAGGCTATAAATTAGTGTTAAACAAAAAAACCAGCGGAAGCTGGTTTTTTTCATCTGAATCACTGAGAGAAATCAGTCTTCCATGTGCTTGATGATCGCATCACCGAATTCAGAACTACGCAGCAAGGTTGCACCTGGCATGAGACGTTCAAAGTCGTAAGTCACAGTCTTAGCAGCAATTGCATTAGAAATGCCTTTGATGACCAAGTCAGCAGCTTCAGTCCAGCCCATGTCACGCAGCATCATTTCAGCAGACAGAATGATTGAACCTGGATTCACTTTGTCCTGACCTGCATACTTCGGAGCAGTACCGTGAGTCGCTTCGTAAACAGAAATCGCGCCGCCGATGTTTGCGCCCGGTGCAATACCGATACCGCCTACTTCTGCCGCCAACGCATCAGAAATATAATCGCCGTTCAAGTTCAATGTCGCGATTACAGAGTATTCCGCTGGGCGCATCAAAATCTGTTGCAAGAACGCATCAGCAATCACGTCTTTAATGATGATTTCTTTACCAGTTCTTGGGTTAACAATCTTCATCCAAGGACCGCCATCGATCTCTACACCGCCAAAGCGTTCAGCAGCAAGCTCATAGCCCCACTCTTTAAACGCGCCTTCGGTATACTTCATGATGTTGCCTTTGTGAACCAACGTCACGCTAGGCTTGTCATTGTCGATCGCGAATTGAATCGCTTTACGAACCAGACGTTGTGTACCTTCTTTAGAAACAGGCTTGATACCGATACCGCAGTTTTCTTCAAAACGGATTTTAGTCACACCCATTTCTTCTTTTAAGAATTTGATGACTTTGATCGCATCTGGTGATCCCGCTTTCCACTCGATACCTGCATAAATGTCTTCTGAGTTTTCACGGAAGATCACCATGTCAGTGAGTTCTGGGTGAGACACTGGGCTTGGGACACCTTCGAACCAACGCACTGGACGTACACAAACGTACAAATCAAGTTCTTGGCGCATTGCAACGTTCAATGAACGCATACCGCCGCCAACTGGCGTAGTCAGTGGACCTTTGATGGACACGACAAATTCGCGTAACGCTTCAAAAGTCTCTTCTGGCATATAGGTGCCATACACTTTATTTGCTTTCTCGCCGCAATACACTTCCATCCACACAATCGAACGTTTACCTGCATAAGCCTTTTGGACTGCAGCATTAACAACTTTGATCATGGGTGGTGTAATGTCTACACCGATACCATCACCTTCGATGAAAGGGATAATCGGATGATTGGGGACGTTTAGAGATAGGTCGGCGTTTACGGTGATTTTGTCACCATCAGTTGGAACCACGATCTTCTGATAACCCATGATACAGGTGCTCCCTTTTCAAATACAAAACATAGATATAAAACAGTAACATAGATGTTTTAGAGATCGTTACAGTGATAAAAATTACACATCAACTATCATGTAAGAATCAATTTAGCCACATTCGGCATCTACAAATTTTTTGCATTTAAGTAAATGTATCGTCTTAGATTTATCCACTTTTTTTGCATGGCGCTATGTTAAACAAAGTACTGTGTAATAGTGATTTAGATAACAAATAGAGATATTTTCAATGATGATAATGACTCCCAATTGATCGAATATGAATCGATTCAAGGAAATTTTGACTGAATAACGCTAAACTAAGGCCAAATAGGTCGTCACGTTTCAAAGTTAATACAAACCGAAATTACTCAGTAGACAAATTTACATGCCCAAAATTGTGCTTTTTAATAAACCTTATGACGTGTTGACTCAGTTTCGTGCGGAAGGTGATCGAAAAACGCTGGCTGATTTTATTCGTGATCCGAGCTTGCGCGTTGCTGGTCGTTTAGACCGTGATTCCGAGGGCTTATTACTGCTGACAAATGATGGCGTGGTGAATGCCCGACTGACTCAGCCTAAGCAAAAACAGTTTAAAACTTATTGGGTACAAGTCGATGGTGAGCCGAGTGAACAAGCCATTACCCAGTTAACGAAAGGCGTCATGTTGAATGACGGTATGACATTACCAGCAAAAGTAAAATTAATGGATGAACCGCAATTGTGGGCACGTACACCACCCGTTCGCTACCGCGCTTCAATTCCGACTTCTTGGTTAGAGATTCAAATTTGTGAAGGACGTAATCGTCAGGTTCGTCGAATGACTGCGGCGGTCAATCATCCCACCTTACGTTTGATTCGCGCTCAAATCGGCCCATATCGTTTAGATGATCTCGCATCAGGCGAATGGCGCGAAGTGGATTACGTTGCGGTTTAGCTTATTCTGATTCGCGTTCTGAATCTTGGGTAGCTTTCGGCGTACTTTTCAAAAAGTCATCGAAACACATTAATGTCGCTTTTCTCGCTTCAACGTAATTGACGATGGGCAGCGGATAGTCTTTACCTAGCTTTATTCCAAGTGCTTGCAGCTCTTTTTGATATTCCCACGGCGCGTGTAGAAACTTTGTGGGTACATCCGCAAAAATCGGTAAGTACTTCCTGATAAACAGCCCTTCTGAATCAAACTTCTTACTTTGCGTCATCGGATTAAAAATTCTGAAATATGGCTGAGAGTCGCACCCAGTCGATGCAGACCATTGCCAACCGCCGCTATTTGCTGCTAAATCAAAATCTAATAATTTTTCAGCAAAATACTGCTCGCCCATTTTATAGTCGATGAGCATAATTTTGGTCAGGAATGATGCCGTGAGCATTCGCATACGATTGTGCATATAACCCAACGTATTCAGCTGAATCATCGCTGCATCGACCAATGGGTAGCCCGTCTGCCCTTCGCACCATGCTTTAAAAAGCACTGCATCAGTCTGCCATGGGAAGTTGTGGTATTGCGGTTTGAATGATGTGTGAACGACATGCGGATCATTGAATAAAATCTGAAAATAGAAATCACGCCAAATAATCTCATTCAGCCATGTATCGCAACCTTCACGAAAACGACCCATAGCAACATCGGATAACTCTAATATTTCGCGCACAACCTGACGAATTGAAATCGTACCAAATCGAAAATGGGTTGATAAAAACGACGTACCACTAATACTCGGAAACTCACGATTTTCTTTATAATACTGCGCTTTATCGGTTTTAAAATCAGCAAAGAGTTTGTGAGCGTGATTCGCTCCCACAAGTGGCTTATCGCCAATACTTGTTTTTTCAAAACCTATACTTTCTAAACTCATCAATTCGCTTTTAGGAAGTTTTACCATTTTCTCCAGTAAATCTTCGCTGCAATAATGGTGGAAATTAGATGAATGCAACTTGGCGCGCCATGCATTTTTATAGGCGGTAAATACATGATAAGGCTGTCCTTGCTGATTCAAGATTTCTCTTTTGGCAAAGATGACAGTGTCTTTAAAGTTTTTAAACTGAATATTATTTTTGCTCAATTCATCTCGAACGAATTGATCTCTGCTGATCGCATCAGGTTCATAGTCTTCAGTGCAATATACCGAATCGACTTGATGCTCTATTGCAAGCTGAATGATTTCACGTGGGTAATCGTGGACAACGATGATGTCTGAGCCGATGGCATTCAGTTTGGTTTTAATATGCTGAATACAATGCCAAATGAATTCGACGCGTTTATCAGCTTTGGGTAATTTTTCTAAAATGGATTTATCAAAAATGAAAACAGGAATGACTACATCATGCTCATTCAAACATTGGAAAAGCGCGGTGTTGTCTTCTAAACGTAAATCTCGCCGAAACCAGAAAATTGCTTTTTTCATTGCTTGCGTCCACAAAATAGTTTGTTCAAAAGCAATGAGCCAACTTTGATGGCATTATTCTTTGGGCTCATTTTTTTCATTTGTCTGCTTTTCATTGTCAGCTGTTGTATCCGGTGTTTTATCTGTTCTCAAGGCATTATCGACATGAGCGACTACTTTTTGTGGCAGTTCATGGAATAACTTTCGGATTGCTTTACCCATTGAGCCAGTAGGAACTTGATCGACAAATTCAATTTTATCAGGAATCTCATTA